>CAZPQV010000009.1:39185-49318 GCA_964588705.1 uncultured Chryseobacterium sp. | reverse complement strand
TCTGTCAATAAATTCTACGACGAAGATTCTTTGAAGAAAATTGCAGAGAAATTCGATGCAAAACCGGGAGATTTGATGTTCCTTATGAGTGGAGATGCCAACAAAGTAAGAACTCAACTTTCTGCCCTGAGAATGGAACTTGGAAATCAACTTGGTTTAAGAAAAGGAGACGAATTCGCTCCGCTTTGGGTAGTAGATTTTCCACTTTTGGAATGGGACGAAGAAACCGGTCGCTATCATGCGATGCACCATCCGTTCACTTCTCCAAAACCGGAAGACATCCACTTATTGGAAACCGAACCCGGAAAAGCAAGAGCCAACGCTTATGATATGGTACTGAACGGAAACGAAATCGGCGGTGGTTCGGTAAGAATTTTTGATAAAACTCTACAAAGTAAAATGTTCGATTTGCTTGGTTTCACCAAAGAAGAAGCAGAAGCTCAGTTTGGATTCCTGATGAACGCTTTCAAATACGGAGCCCCGCCACACGCAGGTTTAGCCTTTGGTTTCGACCGTTTGGTTGCAATTTTAGATGGCAACGAGGTCATCAGAGATTATATCGCTTTCCCGAAAAACAATTCCGGTAGAGATGTGATGATTGACGCACCGAGTCCGATTGCAGATGCACAACTCGATGAACTTTATCTGAAAGTGGAAACGAAAGAATAGCTTCAAATAATTGAAAAAAAGATAAATCCTGGCAAATCGTCGGGATTTCTTATTTTTAATCAAATTTTCAAAAATGAAAAAACTTCTTTCTCTTTCCTCTTTAATCTTTACCCTAATGATATCTGCTCAAAACCTCACCTCCTACGTCAACCCATTCGTAGGAACCAAAAATATGGGACACACTTTTCCGGGAGCAACCGCGCCTTTCGGAATGGTTCAACTGTCGCCAAATACCAATCAGGAACCGTATGCAATTGACGGAAAATACAATCCTGAAACCTACCGCTATTGTTCCGGCTATCAATATGATGATAAAACAATTTTCGGATTTGCACACACCCATTTCAGCGGAACCGGACATTCAGATTTGGGAGATTTCCTGATCATGCCAACCACAGGAAAACTAAATCTGGAACCCGGAAAAATTGATGAACCAAAAAGTGGTTTCCATTCGCAATATTCTAAAAATACAGAAAAGGCAAGTCCGGGATTTTACGAAGTAATACTGGATGATTACGGCATAAAAGCAGAACTCACAGCTTCGGAAAGAGTGGGCTTCCACCGTTACACATTTCCAAAAACTAAAGATGTGCACATCATTCTGGACTTGATGCACAATATCTACAATTACGAAAGTAAAAATGTGTGGACTTTTGTTCGGGTAGAGGATAATCAGACGATTGTTGGTTATCGAGAAACTACAGGTTGGGCAAGAACGAAGAAGGTGTATTTTGCGATGAAGTTTTCAAAACCGTTTAAAAATTATGGTAGAAAACGCTACGAAAAAGTAGAATACAACGGTTTTTACAGAAAATTCAACGAAAATGAAAACTTTCCGGAGTTTGCCGGAAGGCAAATCCGTGCTTACTTCGATTTTGATACTGAAGAAAACGAACAGATTCTCATCAAATTCGCTTTATCCAATACTTCAACTGCAGGAGCTTTGAAAAATTTAGAAGCCGAAATTCCACATTGGGATTTTAACAAAACAAAAAAAGAAACCGAACAGAAATGGGAAAAAGAACTTTCAAAAATTGAAGTGGAAAGTTTAACGGAAAATGATAAAAAAACCTTCTACACTTCGCTTTACCACACAATGCTCTCCCCGATTCTTTATGAAGATGTAGACGGAAAATATCTCGGCCTCGACCAAAATATCCACGAGAGCAACGGCTTTACCAATTATACCATTTTTTCACTTTGGGACACGTATCGCGCGCTGCATCCGCTGTTCAACATCATTCAAACCAAAAGAAATAATGATATGATACACTCGCTTTTGGCGCATTATGATCAAAGTGTTCACAAGGCACTTCCGATCTGGAGTCATTATGCCAACGAAAACTGGTGTATGATTGGTTATCATTCGGTTTCTGTTTTGGCAGATGCGATTGTAAAAGGAACGACAGATGTGGATTTGAAAAAAGCATTGGAAGCATCCATTAATTCATCAAACCTGAAATATTATGACGGTATTGAGTATTATCTGAAATACGGATATGTTCCTGAAGACAAGAGCAGTTCTTCGGTTTCTAAAACTTTGGAATACGCTTATGACGATTGGGCGATTGCACAAATTGCGAAAAAATTGGGCAAAAAATCGGTAGAAAATGAATATTTGAAGCGTTCTGAAAATTATAAAAATGTCTACAATCCGAAAAGCGGATTTATGCACCCAAAACTTTCCGATGGATCGTTCAAAAAAGAATTTGATCCTATGGATACACACGGACAAGGATTTATCGAAGGAAATGCTTTCAATTACGGACTTTATGTTCCGCAAAATGTTCCGCAAATGATTGAAATGATGGGTGGAAAAAACAAATTTTCAAAACATTTGGATGAGATTTTCACCACCGAAATTGCCGATAAATACATAGAAAAAAACGAAGACATCACGCGCGACGGAATCATTGGAAATTATGTTCACGGCAATGAGCCGGGACATCATATTCCGTATTTGTATAATTGGACAAACGATTCCTGGAAAACGCAGGAACGCGTTCGGATGATTATGCGCAAAATGTACTCGCACGAAGAAGACGGATTGTGTGGCAACGATGATGCCGGACAAATGAGCGCATGGTATATTTTTTCTGCATTAGGATTTTATCCGGTTTTGCCCGGTTCAGACGAATATCAGTTGGGAAGTCCGCTCGTAAAATCTGCAAAAATTAATTTAGAAAACGGGAAAGTTCTCAACATCAAAACAGAAAATCAGTCGGAAGAAAACGTATATGTTTCAAAAGTTACTGTTAATGGTAAAATATTGAAAGGAACCACGCTGAAACACTCGGATATTACAAATGGTGGGGAAATCGTGTTTTATATGAGCTCAAAACGATAAGTCTGATTTATTTCACGATTATTTAATTTACTTCCCCTCTTTTAAGTGGTAACTTTGCAGAGGTTTAAAAAAATAGAAATAATGTTTGATTGGCTCAATGCACTTTTGCTTCCAACAGAAAATCCAACCGTAATTCAATCGCTGATTGTAATTATGCTGGCCATCGGAACAGGTGTGTTTTTTGGCAGATTAAAAATTGCTAAAATCTCATTAGGTGTTTCTGCAGTAATGTTCACGGGCTTGCTTCTGGGGCATTACGGCTACCGAATCAATCCGGAAATCCTGGATTTCATCAGAGATTTTGGTTTAATCCTTTTTGTTTACGCAATCGGTATTCAGGTGGGACCGTCCTTCTTTTCATCATTTAAAAGTGAGGGTTTAAAATTTAATATACTCGCGGTTTCCACGGTGCTTCTTGGAGGTTTTATAACTTATATTCTGTTTAAAACAACGGGAGTGAGCATTGAAAATTTAGTCGGAATCATGTCCGGTTCTGTAACGAACACTCCAGGGCTTGGTGCGGCAAAAAGTACATTGGAAGAGGTCAGCAATCAGTTCCCTAATAAAATTTTTGGCGATCCGGCAATCGGTTACGCCATTACTTATCCTTTGGGTGTTTTAGGAATAATTCTGGTGATTATTTTCTCTAAAATTCTATTGAAAATCAATCCGGAAAAAGAAATGCGGCTATTCCGTCTTGAAAAAATTAAATCTGAACTTCCGATCGCAAACCTCAAAGTAAGGGTTACAAATCCGGAAGTTGTTGGCAAAACGCTTCATCAGCTCATCCACGAAAGTGGTAAGAACATCGTTATTTCGCGTCTTAAGCATAGTGGTTCGGAAGGAGTGATTTCACCAACGCTCGATACCCGTGTTGAAATGCGCGACGTTATGATGCTGGTTGGTTTTGAAAATGATTTGGAAGAATTTTCACAGAAAGTAGGACGACACTCAACCGATGAATTTATTGAGACCGGTAGTGATATTATGACCAAAAATTTCTTTGTAACCCAAGAAAAAGCGATGCATAAAAAACTTTCGGAACTGGACCTTTACAATCAATATGATTTGAAAGTTACCCGTGTGTTCCGCGCCGGAAAAGAAATGCTGGCACGTCCATCTTTAGAGCTTTTCTATGGCGACAAAGTAAGAATCGTTGGAACAGAAGAAGGTTTGAAACAAGCCGAAGAAATCATCGGAAATTCGGAGAAAAAGCTTTTAGAGCCTGATTTTCTTTCACTGTTTGGCGGACTTTTAATCGGTATTTTAATAGGATCTATTCCAATTATGATTCCTTCTCTTCCTGTACCGATAAAGCTTGGTTTTGCAGCAGGACCATTGATTACAGCATTGTTTATTAGTCGATACGGAGGAATTGCGTTTATCCATTCGTATATCAATAATGGCGCAACTCACTTTATGAAAGATTTTGGGATTTGTCTGTTCTTTGCTGCGGTCGGCGTTCACGCAGGTGAAGGTTTCTATGAAAATTTTGTGCAGAATAATGGTTGGCTATGGTTGCTATACGGTTGTGCAATTACGTTTATCCCTCTGATTCTGATGGTTATCATCGGAAGATTCTTTATGAAAATTAATTTCCTTCAGTTGTCTGGAATTATGAGCGGTAGTTATACCGATCCTGCAGCATTGTCGTTCAGCACAAGTTATCTTGACAGCGATGTACCGCTTCAAAGTTATGCGCAAGTTTATCCGTTGGTGACCATTTCCAGAATTTTTGTAGCGCAGCTGCTGATTTTACTTTTGGTATAATTTGTTAATTAAAACATTTAGGTTAAGAGACTTAATACTACACATTCCAGAAAAACTGTTTGTCAGAGTAAAAAAAATAATTAATTTTAACCAACTGATAACGAAATCCGTTGGCTGAACATGCTGTACAAACAACCCTTTGTTCTTTACCTGAATATCATCGTCAGCATCATACTTTTTCTGCTGCTGTTACCTACTTTGTTTAACAGCAGAGAGAAACTGGGAATCAAAATCACTTTGAGTCTTATTTACTTCACGGTAATTGAAACCTGTTTTTTCAATATGATGGTGCTGTATTTCAATATTGCAGACTGGATTTTTATCAGTTTTGCAATGATGTCACTACCTTTTGCTTTCGGTCCTGCCATTTACTATTATGCAAGGTTTGTGAATGGAAATTACACCATCAAAAATTTATTTTTTCATCTTCTGATTTCATTAGTTATTTTTGTCTCAGGAATTTCGCTTCATTTTATTTATACAGACAAAGCTGATAAAGATGAGGTGCTGAATTTGGTAAAAACCGGAACAGCTCAGGTGTATAATGTCATTAATTATTTTACTGTAATCAGCCCCATTATTTACACCATTGCAGCAAAAAAATGGATTAAAAAATTGAAAATTGATCCGAATGATCCACTCTTTAAGCTTAGAATATTAAGAAAAAGATGGTCGATGGAGTTCTGTAATTATTTCCTCTTTAACATGGTAGCGTTTACCATCATCACACTTTTTGTAAACCTGGTTTTAGGTTATCCTCAAATCTACTCAGATCTCATAGGAATGCCTGCGTTTATGGGCGTAGTTTATATTTTGGTTTCTGTGCGAAATACCATTATCAATAATGAGGCGGCGGTCTTGTATGCGGTAGCAAAAACCGAAAACGAACATCGCCTTGCAGAACAAAGAATATCAATTTCCCGGGATTTGCACGATAATATCGGTTCACAGCTTACTTTGATTAACTCTTCACTGGAAACCATTAAATACAAAATGGAAAATGACAAGGGCGTGAGTAAAGAAAACATAAGCAATGTCTCGGGAATGGCTGCAGAAGCCATCAGTGAGCTGCGCGACACGATTTGGGCGATGAGTTCAGACGCGATAAAATTTGAAGATGTGGAAGCACGGATTAAAAATTTTATTTCCAATGCAAAATCCTCTACAGAAAAAATTGATTTCGAAATCAATTTTGACGAGAGTTTGAGTGCTAAAATGTTAAGCTCGAAACAGGCGATGAATAATTATAGAGTGATACAGGAAGCCACGAACAATGCTATAAAACATTCAGATTGCAACCAAATAAAAATCAAGGTAAGCAACGAATTTCAGAATATTATCCTTTCTGTGAAAGATAATGGCAAAGGCTTTAATCCAGCAGAATCAAAAGGAAACGGAATTAAAAACATGAAGCACCGCATATTAGAAATTGGGGGCGATTTTAATATATTAAGCTCTGAAAAAGGTACCGAAATTATCGCCAAAATTCCTGAAAATATGTAGTTTGACGTATTGAGCACTCCGCAGCATAATGCTATTTTTGGCAAGCAAATCCATGCGTATGTACAGAATTGTAATTGTAGATGATCAACTTCCGCTGATAAAATCAACGCAGGAAAAACTTGCCCTTTTTGATGATCTCACCATAAAATTTACCGCAGAAGATGGCTTTGACCTCGAAGAAAAACTGCTGCAAAATCATCATGTGGATCTAATTCTGATGGATGTGGAAATGCCGCGCAAAAACGGTATAGAAGCCACAGAAATGGTAAAAAGCAAATATCCGCAGATCAAAATCATCATGCTTACTGTTTTTGATAATGATGAAAACATTTTTAAAGCCATCAAATCTGGCGCCGACGGTTATCTGCTGAAAGATACCAAACCGCAAACTTTGCACGATGGAATTGTAGACACCATGAACGGCGGAGCATCTATGACACCATCTATTGCGATGAAAACACTGAAACTTTTCAGAAATTCCGGCAACTTTACAGCAGAAACAGAACAACTGAATCTAACCGCAAGAGAAACAGAAGTGCTCGAACAGCTGAGTAAAGGACTCACCTATCACCATATTGCAGAAAACCTCTTTGTTTCTGCAGGTACTGTGCGCAAACACATAGAAAACATCTATGCTAAACTCAACGTACACAACAAGTTGGAAGCCATACAAAAAGCAAAGAAAAACAACTTGATTTAGTTTTTCATTCTAAAATACGGTATTCATCGTATTTCTTTCCATTTCATAAAATCAGAATTTTGATTCAGTTTCAAATGCATATTTGGAACTGATCAAAAAATTATATAAAACGACCAACTATAACCATGAAAACTCAACTTTAAAAAAAATAAAAAAACAAACTATGAAAAAGAAAATAATATTATTGGCGATTTTCGCTACTACAAGCATCAGCATTTTTTCGCAACAGCAGGGAATGAACATTCTCGAAAAAGATTATGAAATCTCGCGCAAAGCCAAGAAAGGTTATCTCGGTGGCGTAGAAGCCAAAGAAAACGGCAATTTCGAAATGGTTTATTTTCTTCCATCGAGCAAAAGAAAGGTTAAAATCGAAACTTACACCTTTGACAAGGATGCCAACCTTACCAACACCATGAAAGATGAATGGGATGTAGAACGCGTAAAGAAAAAATGGAAATTTTTCAACTTTAAAGGCGATGAATATACAACAATTGCCGCTGCAGTAAGCGCCAATTTAATGGGGAAAATGATGTTTAAAAAGCGTGAGGTAAAGGCCAAATACAATTGGTTGGTTGGTGATTATGTCAAACGTGTAAAATTACTAGACCGCCAAAAACTCACCAACGAAAACGGAGAAGAATACCTCTTTAATGGAGCTTACGAAGTAGAGCGAGACAGCACCATATATGTTATGGGATATCCATATGCAAAAGGAGCTTCATTCTCATCAATGGATTTACTAAAAGTTTCTAATGAAGGCGCAGTACAAAAACTGCAATCCATTTCTACACCAAGTGCTTTAAAACCAATTTTCTCTAAACCTTTATTAGATGATAACAGCAAAAACGTAAGCAATGACGATTCGCCAAGGGATTGGATTTTGGTTTTGGCACCTACTAAATCATTAGGAAAAAGCAACGCCGGAAATCCCAATCAGTTGACTTACATGAGAATTTCTCCGGAAGGCAAAATAAAAGAAAATTTCACTTTCAATACTCCTGATTCCGGATATAGAATTCTGAATGCTTACGAAAAAAACGGCTCGGTAGTTTTATATGGTCTAGGCATTAAAAAAGAAGGAAAATATGCTGATGAATTATTAGGAATGACAGTTTCGCCAACAAGTATGGACGATGAAGAAAAAGCTGCCGCAAGTTCCGGAGGAGGTATGCTTGGCGGAATCGGAAAAATGGCAGGAATGATCACAGGAAAAGAAGATTTATCTCCATCACAAGATGCCTTGGACAACGCTTTGGACGAGAAAAAATATAACGATTTTATAATTGCTAAAATACAAAATGGTGCTGTAAGCTTTGCGAAAGCAA
This sequence comes from uncultured Chryseobacterium sp., assembly GCA_964588705.1. Classification (GTDB taxonomy): domain Bacteria; phylum Bacteroidota; class Bacteroidia; order Flavobacteriales; family Weeksellaceae; genus CAZPQV01. Next base: position 41,004 of record CAZPQV010000009.1, on the reverse strand, counting down.
CACCAATGGAGGAACTTAACCAAAAAGCAGTTGCAGGAGCCGATATGAAAAAAGCATTGGAATTTGATGGGAAAAAGTTCATCACCAATAATTTCCAGATTTTAAGAGATGGATCTATGGTTTTAAGCCTCCAAGATTATAAACCAAACGGCGGAGGAATTGGCGGCAACAAACTTCTTGGAGCATTAACCGGATTAGGAACTTCTGGAGGCAGCAGTTACGATCGAGTTTACAAAGGAATGTATATGCTGCATTTCAGCCCGGAAGGTAATCTAATTAGAAATTACACAGTGCTTTTGGATCAAAAAAATAAGAAGGGATTCTTTAATAACTCACCAATGACGGCTGATAATTTCCCTGCAACCAGCTATATCATTGAAAGCAAAGACGGGAAATCGATCAGCTGGATTATGGAAATGGTAAAAGCTATAGATGTAGATACCGACAGCAGTTCACTTTACAATTTTGCAACAGGTGGCACAACCACAACCATCACCAAAACCTATTCACCTTTCTATAGCATAGAATACGGAAAACTGGATTTATCAACCGGAAAATCTTCGGAATTTAAAACTTTAGGAGATTTAGAAAAGAAAAAATATTATCTGTACCAAAAAAACAACCGTTTGCAAATGGGAGATTACATTTATTTCTTTAGCGAAACTCCGAAAGGAGATCGTATGCTGATTTCCAGAATGAATGTGAACGATTAAGAACAATAATGTTTTCATTATTAGTTTTTAGTGAGTGGCCGGTGTACAGCCGGTCATCTTTAAAAAACTGAAATAAAAAAATTCACATAAAAAAATTAGATATGAGAATTTCAATCAAAAAATTAATATTAATTCTAAGTGTTTTATTATTAGCAGTGTCTTGCAATAGAGAGGAAACAGATGCTACAACAACAAATCCTTCGGCAACATCAGGTTTTACTTGGAGGGAAAATGATCCAAATGGAGCGGTAAAAACAGCAGCAACATCAGAATTAAGAACACAATACAAATCTATTTTTGCGTTCGATAGTAGCAATGCAACTTTGTTTGAAATCAACCTTACAGGAACAGCACCAGCAACTTATGATTTAGCGACTTCCGGAAATGCATTTTATTTTAAAGATATGGCAACAGGTGGCGCCATCACCGGAAAAGTGATTATTACTTCAAACTCTGGTGGAAAAGCATCGGGCACTTTCGAGGCATTTACATCAGGAACAGGAATTACAAGAGTTTACGGAACGTTTAAAGACATCATCGTAAAGTAACTTTTTAAAGATTTATTAAGACATAGCTGGAAACTCGGTTTTTTTATGTTAAATACGCTGTTCGGCGCATATATAATATTTAAGAATAGAAATAATTTTAAAACTTGAAAAAAAAACCGCAACATTTTATATCACAAACTGTATTTAACATAATCATGAGAAACTAAAAATTAATTTTATGAGAAAAATTTACCTTTTAATAATTTTTTTATCGATTACAACAAGTTACGCACAACTTTCTATAGTTAAAGATGTTGCAGCAACATCACTTGCGCCACAGGATTCCGACAATTTATTTTGGCAGAACAATAAATGGAACGGGAAGCATTATTATCCGGTTACCGCATTCCCAAGTGTAAATCTTGCTGAAACCGATGGATCAGCTGCCGGAACAAAAATTACCAAGACTTTTGGATTTACAGGAGTTCAAAGTTCCACTATAAAAAAAATAATTCCGGTTAGAGATTTCTTTTACATCCATGTTAACATTTTTGTCAGTTATTCGCCCTGGACATACAGAGATGAACTCTGGAAATCTGATGGAACCGCTGCCGGAAC
>CAZPQV010000009.1:38262-39175 GCA_964588705.1 uncultured Chryseobacterium sp. | reverse complement strand
TAGAATTAGCCATCGATCAATACGATTACGAAAATAAAACCATCAACGGTAATGAAATGTATTTTTTGGGATATGATGCAGTGCACGGTTCCGAAATGTGGAAAACCGATGGAACTACAGCCGGAACAGTGATGGTGAAAGATATGTACACCGGAACTTCAGCAAATGTGATCGGTTCCAGAGCCTATACACGTTTAGGTTCAGACATATTTTTCTATTCAAATTATAAACTTTGGAAAACTGACGGCACAGATGCAGGGACGGTAATGTTAGACGTTCCAGGTTTAACGGTTGTAGATACTTACAGAATGACTGCATTTAAAGGAAAGCTTTATTTTATGGGATATGATGCAACCAATGGCGTAGAACTTTGGACATCCGACGGAACCGTTGGCGGAACACATATTTTTACAAATACTTCACCTAAGACGGATAATTTATACAGCCTTACTTCATTTAATTTAAAATCGAATAGTAATTATCTCTTATTTTCAACACTTCAAAGCGCATCATCAACAGCTCATACCCTTTACATTACCGATGGAACTGTAGCAGGAACCAAACAAATTTCTGATCCAAACGCTATTGATGCAGGAAGTAATTCTGGCTCTACGCTTTATCATTATAATAATGAGGTTTTCTACTGCTATAACAATACCCAAAAGACATTTTTCAAATACGATTTTAATAGCGGAATCAGTAAAGTTTTATCTCACCCCAATATTGCCACGAATCCGTTTTCATACCAAAATACAGCTTGGTACTCGTCTGGAACTTCTAATGTAACTGGTAACAACGACTTTAATGAACTATACAAAACAGATGGTATACAAGGTTTTAAAGCCTTCGATATTAATCCAAATGTCTTAGGAACTAGTAATTCAGGTTCTTATCCTTTCGGTTTCTTTGAACT
>CAZPQV010000009.1:0-38252 GCA_964588705.1 uncultured Chryseobacterium sp. | reverse complement strand
TGCAGGAATGAAACTTTACAAATTTTATGGAGATTACACTTTTAACAACTCTGTTAACGGAAATTGGAGCAATGGCACAAACTGGAATGCAAAGGTAATTCCTTTATCCACTGACAATGCAAGCATTCCAACAGGTTTTAATGTTACAGTAGATGCCTATGCTTACGCTAAAAATCTAAGCGTAATGTCACCTGTGAATCTCGCTACCGGGAGTTTAAATATCTCTGGAGAATTAGCGGTGGATGCCAAAATCACTTTAAATAATAATAATTTGAATTTATTAGGAACAGCATCCAGAGCCGAAGGAAATTCCACCAACTACATCATCACCAACGGAACCGGAACCGTAAACGTAGAAAACCTAAATTCTGCAAGAGGAACGTTAGATTTACCAATCGGAAATTCAACTTACAATCCAATTTCTATTTCAAATTCAGGAACTTCTGATACTTTCTCGGCAAGGGTTTCGGACACTTCGGAATTTACTTCCGGCGGCATTAACGCCACTTGGGAAATTTCGGAAGCAACTTCCGGTGGAAGTAATGTGAATTTATCTTTAGCTTGGAATTCAACGCAACAACAATCCAATTTTTCACCAACTACGGTTAAAATCGTTCATAAACTTTCTGGTGTTTGGAATGAAGAAAATTCGGGCGCAGTTTCCGGAACCAATCCTTATTCTATCACAGCAACAGGAATTTCCAGTTTCTCACCGTTTTCTGTAGCTGTTCCAAGTGTAGTTTTAGGAACTTCAAATCTTTCAAAATCTAAAGTTTCCGTTTATCCAAATCCGTTTTCTGAAAATTTGAACATTTCAACGCAGGAAAATGCAACCATTTATTTCTACGATTTATCCGGAAAACTAATTTTTACAGAATTTTTAATGAAAGGTAATAATCTTTTAAACAAATCTTCTTTGCAAAAAGGAATTTACTTGTATCAAATCAAAGGAAAAGATGGAAGTGTAGTTTCATCAGGGAAAGTGATTAAAAAATAATTTTTAAAATCCTAATAATGAAAAAGTTATATTTAATATTTTTGCTGGCAAGCATTTTAGGCTCAGCTCAGCTAGCACAGATAAAATCTTTAGAAAATGATGAAGTTCCGGAATCTGACGCGATTCTTCAAAAACAGATTTTCAAAGGAAAACTTTACTATTTCGGAAAAAAAACATCCACACAAAACTGTAAACTTTTTGTTTCGGACGGAACGACAGCCGGAACCATATTACTAAAAGATTTGGGTGCAATATATACAACAGGAACATCAAATTTTAGTATAACAGGTGAGTTTAACCAAACCGATACACATTTGTTTTTTACAAGATCTCAATTTTTAAATACAACAGCAGGAAGTACAACTGAAGTCACATCAGAACTTTGGGTAACCGATGGAACTGCGGATGGTACGATAAAACTTTTTTCCAGAACAAATACTAACGGTTATACCGTTTATCCGGTTTCACTTTTCGGCGACAATTATGGAACACATCCAATGAATCTAAATTCTATTGGAAACAAACTGATTTTCCAAGCATACGATCCTGATAACACAGGAAATTTAACCTGGGGAAACCAAATTGCTTGGGTTTCGGATGGAACGGCTGCAGGTACAAAACCTTTGCTCACCAATACCGGTGAAAAAATCTTCGGTGGTGGTTTAGGCGGAACAAAACTCAACGGTGAATATTATTTTGGAGGAAGAACTCAAGTGACCATAGATCCGGGAGGTTTTCTTTACAAAACAGATGGTACGAATGCAGGAACTGTAAAAGTGAATCCTTCAGAATCCAATTTTTACATTGCATCCACGTTCAGTGAACCATTAAACGGAAAATTTTTGTTTTGGGCTACTAATAATTTAGGAACTTGGCCACAAACCAATTACGAAGTTTGGGAATCTGATGGAACGGCTGCAGGTACCAAACTTTTTCTGGAAACCGCTGCAGGTATGGATTCTCAAAAAACATACTATCTGCACGCTTTGAATTTTGTGAACGATGGAAAGCAAATTTATTTTATGAGGCAGCCCAATCCTTCAGATAATCAAATTTCTGAATTATGGGTTACTGATATCACTGCACAAAACACTAAAAAATTAAGAGATCAAAATAATTATTTAAACACACAAGTCAAAATAGGAAACGGCTTTATTTATTTTGATGAATATAGTTTGCCTGGAGGTAGAACTTCTAAATATCGACTTTCTTATTCCAACGGAACACCGGAAGGTACTTATGTGGTTTCTGACAGAAATGCTCAGCATAATTCTATGGCTTTGTATAACGGTTCTTTATTTTTTAAAGATTATGATCAATTAGTTCCGTATTATTCAACTCAGGTTCAGGACAATATGGAGGTTTGGCGTAGTGATTCTACTCCAGATAATACCAAAAGAGTTATAGATGTTTTTCCGGGTGCACTTACTGTGGGAACATCTACCATTTCTAATGCATCCGAACCAACCAACTTTTTTACTTTAGGTGATGCTTTGTATTTTACAGCTCAAAATCCCAACAATCAACATAAACTGTACAAATTTTATGGTGATTACACTTTTACAGGAGCAGCAGATTCCAACTGGAACAACCCAAGCAATTGGTTGGCAACAGCAATTCCGGGTTTACAAGATGCTGTTACCATTCCAACTGGTTACAATGTTACAGTAGATGCCAATGCTTATGCAAAAAATCTAAGCATAATGTCACCAGTGAATGTTTCTGCCGGAAATTTAAATATCTCTGGAAAATTAGCGGTGGATGCCAAAATCACTTTAAATAATAATAATTTGAATTTATTAGGAACAGCATCCAGAGCCGAAGGAAATTCCACCAACTACATCATCACCAACGGAACCGGAACCGTAAACGTAGAAAACCTAAATTCTGCAAGAGGAACGTTAGATTTACCAATCGGAAATTCAACTTACAATCCAATTTCTATTTCAAATTCAGGAACTTCTGATACTTTCTCGGCAAGGGTTTCGGACACTTCGGAATTTACTTCCGGCGGCATTAACGCCACTTGGGAAATTTCGGAAGCAACTTCCGGTGGAAGTAATGTGAATTTATCTTTAGCTTGGAATTCAACGCAACAACAATCCAATTTTTCACCAACTACGGTTAAAATCGTTCATAAACTTTCTGGTGTTTGGAATGAAGAAAATTCGGGCGCAGTTTCCGGAACCAATCCTTATTCTATCACAGCAACAGGAATTTCCAGTTTCTCACCGTTTTCTGTAGCTGTTCCAAGTGTAGTTTTAGGAACTTCAAATCTTTCAAAATCTAAAGTTTCCGTTTATCCAAATCCGTTTTCTGAAAATTTGAACATTTCAACGCAGGAAAATGCAACCATTTATTTCTACGATTTATCCGGAAAACTAATTTTTACAGAATTTTTAATGAAAGGTAATAATCTTTTAAACAAATCTTCTTTGCAAAAAGGAATTTACTTGTATCAAATCAAAGGAAAAGATGGAAGTGTCATTGCTTCCGGTAAAGCAATCAAAAAGTAATGTAAAAAATCGGCGGAAAAATTTCCGCCGATTTTTTGTTTATATTATTTTTTCTCCTCAGCAGATTCCGGGAATCGTTGCGCTGTAAACTCTCTGGAAATGGCTGCTTTTTCAAATTTCAGTTTTCCGGAAAGGGTTTCAATCACCACTCCATCTTCCTGAATTTGTGCAATTCTGCCGTGCATTCCGGAGGTGGTCACCACTCTCTGTCCCACTTTCAGCGAACCCTGAAAATTCTGTTCTTTTTTCTGCTTTTGCATTTGCGGTCTCAGCATTACAAAATACATAAACACGAAGAAAAGCCCGAACATTAAAAGCGTCGGCATCAACGAATCTCCTGCAGGCGCTGCCTGTAAAAATATTGTCATCATAATGATTAGTTTATTACGTTAGCTGAAAATGAAAGAACAATTGGGTTTTTCTCTACGTTGGCGTAAACTTCTGCCTGTTTGTTCTGCAATCCGTCGAAGTTTGAAGAATCAAATTTCAAAGTAATCTGACCTTTTTGTCCCGGCATAATCGGTTCTCTTGTATAATCCGGCGCAGTACAGCCACAACCCGGTTTTACCTGAGAAATAATCAAAGGGTTTTCTCCCATATTGGTTACTTCGTAAACGTGTTCTACAGATTCCCCTTTTTTCACATCTTTGAAATCCCAGTGATTTTCAGAAAGAACAAGGTTTGTTAAAGGTTTGCTTTGTGCATCTGCAATTAGAGCATCCTGCGACATGATCTGCTGATTTTCTGCTGCCGCTGCTTCAAACTGCTCATCAACAACAAGTTGATCCGGAGATTCATCTTTCTTACACGATGTAAAACCAACAGCTAAAACAGCAAGTATTAAGATATTTCTTTTCATATTTAATATTAATTTATTCGGTTGTTATCTTTTGAATATTTATCTAAAATCCCGTTGATGAAAATGTTTGATTTCTCGGTTGAAAACACTTTTGAAATCTCCACATATTCATTAATAATAATTCTTGAAGCCGTCATTGGGAAATAATCAAACTCGGTAATGGCAGCCACCAAAATGATTTTATCCATTAGGGAAACCCTTTCCAAATCCCAGTTCTGAAGCCGTTCTTCAATTTTCTTTTCAGTCTTGTCCCAATTGTTGATGGATTCCCAAAGAAGTTTTTTGGCAAAAGCTTCGTCGCCTTCATCTTTAATCATCTTTATTAAAGTATGGCTCGGCTCATGTTCTTTCATAAATCCGATGGTTTTCTGAACCATTGAATTTCCGATATGGAAATCATCTGCCCAACTCATTTCCTTCTCTTCAAGATGGTCGTGGAAATCTTCGTTTTCGGCGATATATCTCAGGAAAAGTTTTCCAATGAACTTTTGATCTTCCTCGAACGAATAATCTTTCTCGAGCATGAAATCCTGATAACGTTTCCCGGCTTTTATCCTTTGGAAGGTCTTCACCAAGATTTCGTCATGAAGGTCCCACTGAAGTTCCTTGTGCTTCGAAGTGAAATTAAGTCGTTCAGTATTTTCTTCCAACTTCTTCAGAATCTGATTGTTGACAAATTTCTGATTTGGATTGATGTCCTCTTCACTTTTAATATACTTCTGTTTTCCAATTTCAATCTGTCTTTCGGCTACTTCTTTCAGTGCCACCATAAAATTGAGTTGGTAAACATAAAGGTTGTAGATTTTGTTGATTTCGGAGAACATATTTCTCTCCAAAACATCATACTGAACAGGATTCTGATAGTGCGAGTATAAACTCTCCACCACTTTCTCACGAATTTGTCTTCTTCCTAACATTCAAAGAACTTTTATTGCGGCAAAGATAAGAAAATTGTCGGAAGTTGGAAGCCCAACATCAGAAGCCATTACATCGAAATTCTTAAATTAATTAAATCGATTTAAACAATCATTATCACCTGCTGTCCGTTAATTTTTAACTATTTTTGCAAGGAAATTATGAATGCGCTTAAAACACTTAATCCCTATTTTTGGAAACATAGATTGCTGTTGTTTTGGGGATTCCTGTTCATTATTGCGAGTAATTTCTTTAATATCTTCAAGGTTCAGTTCGTGGGTAAATCCGTTGATGAAATTTCAAAACACGGACATCTCGGTTTCAACAAGCAGGTTTTGATTTATGTAGGAATTATCGTAGGATCGTCTTTACTTACTGGTTTTTTCACGTTTATGATGAGGCAAACCATCATTGTTGCTTCCCGAAGAATTGAATACGAACTGAAAAACAAAATCTACCGCCATTATCAGGAACTTTCACTCACTGATTATAAAAAGACGACCATCGGTGACTTAATGAACCGACTGAGTGAAGATGTGGTTGCGGTGAGAATGTACCTCGGTCCCGGCGTAATGTATGTGGTGAACTTATTGGTTCTGATGACCATAACGAGCATTTATATGCTGAAAACTGATGTTGAAATGACGCTGTGGACTTTGATTCCTTTACCGATTCTTTCATTCATCATTTATAAAGTAAGTTCAATTATCAACAAAAAATCGAAAATTATGCAGAAAAGCCAATCTGCAATTTCGACTTTTGTGCAGGACAGTTTCTCAGGAATTCGAGTGGTGAAATATTTTGCCAAAGAAAAATATATTGCTAAAAATTACGGTATTAAGGTAAAAGATTATCAGGAAAAAGCCCTTGATTTAGCAAAAACCGAAGCCTACTTTTTCACGATTATTCTTTTTGTAATCGGACTTTTGAATGTTGCTATTCTTTTAATCGGCGGACAAAAATATTTGGCAAATGAAATTTCAGTCGGTAAAATTGCTGATTTCTTTCTTTATATCAATATTCTGATTTGGCCTTTCTCGATGGTAGGCTGGGTTACCTCTGTAAATCAGCGTGCCGAAGCTTCTATGAGCAGAATTAATGAATTTTTGGATAAAAAATCAGATATTATTAATAAGAATTCTGAAGAATATCCGATTAAAGGCGACATCGAATTCCGTAATGTATCCTACGTTTATCCGAATACGGGAATTAAGGCACTTGATAATGTAAGTTTCAAAATCAATGCAGGCGAATCCCTCGCAATTATGGGTAAAACCGGAAGCGGAAAAACAACAATTGCTTTGCTTTTAGCAAGACTGATTGATCCGACGGAGGGCGATATTTTCGTGGACGGTAAAAACCTGAAAGATCACAACCTTCAGAATTACAGAAAATATTTAGGATACATTCCGCAGGAAAGCTATCTGTTTTCCGATACGATTGAGAATAATATTGGGTTTGCGATCGATAATCCTTCCAAAGAAACCATTGTTGAATATGCAAAAAAAGCAGACGTCCACAAGAATATTGTAGAGTTCAAAGATCAATATCAAACGATGGTTGGCGAACGCGGAGTAATGCTATCCGGAGGACAGAAACAGAGAATATGTATTGCAAGAGCATTAATCAAACAGCCGGAAATTTTAATATTTGATGATTCACTATCTGCTTTGGATACAGAAACTGAAGAAAACATCCTGAAAAATATTGAGAAAGATCTCAAAAACTGCACCTCTATTATCATCACTCACAGGGAAAGCAGCGCGAAACGTGCCGATAAAATCCTGAATCTCACATCGGTAGAAAACTCTGCCTCTGCATAAATTATCAATTCCTTATTTATAATCAGTTTTAATTACGGGATATTGAAAAAAATATTTTAGGATTAAAAGAATTCTTTTATATTTGTTAAAATAAGATTACTAAAAACATCGTACAATGAGTGATTACAAGGAGCGCCACGAGAATGAAATATTCACAAAAGTGCTAAAGGCAGGGCGAAGAACGTATTTTTTTGACGTGCGCGAGACCAAAGCAGGAGACTATTATCTTACGATTACCGAAAGTAAAAAGAACTTTGGAGAAAACGGAGAGGCAACATTCGAGAAACACAAAATCTACCTTTACAAAGAAGATTTCAAAGCCTTCCAGGAAATGTTCAATGAATCTACAGATTTCATCATCAACGAAAAAGGAGAAGATGTAATTTCTGAAAAACACGACAAAGACTTTAAATCTCGTTCTTACACGATTGAATCTGACGACGAGGTTTAATTAAAACTTTAAAAAAAAAACACAAAGGCATTCAGAAAAAGGATGTCTTTTTTCGTACCTGTATAAGAAAATAAAAAACGTGCTGAAATTCAGCACGTTTTCTGTGGGTGGCTAACCGGGATCGAACCGGCGACCTTTAGGACCACAATCTAACGCTCTAACCAACTGAGCTATAGCCACCGTTTTGTGGGTGCAAATATAATATATTTCGAGGGATTACAAAACTATTCCTTCGAAATTTTTTAAAACAATCATTTTTTCTGAAGTAAATCCTTCAGCGTACTCACAACCGGAAAGTCTTCCCAGATTTTGCGCACGATAAGTTAAGCTTTCAAGAAAATCTTTGGTAGCAATTGGCGTTACCGGTTCCTGAGAATTCGGATCATAAAACTGACTGCTGTATGCCAAACAGGATTCTATTTTTTTGTCCATGAAATCTGATATATCAATCACGAAATCCGGTTCTATTTCCTTCCATTGGATGAAGTGGAAAATATGTTTTGGGCGCCAAACTTCCTGCTTTTCTCCTTCATATTCCGATTCAATTTTTACTAAACCCGAAAGGAAACAGGCATCAGAAACGAGTTTTGCTCCCTTTGCATGATCAGGATGGCGGTCATCAATGGCATTAGCGAAAACGATTTCAGGCTTATATTTTCTGATCATTGTTACAATTCGCATTTGATAATCTTCAGAGTTTTGAAGAAAACCATCTTTCATTTCTAAATTTTCACGTGCGGAAATTTTTAAAATTTCTGCCGCTTTTGCCGCTTCTTTTTTTCTGGTTTCTTCGGTTCCGCGCGTACCGAGTTCACCTCTCGTGAGATCAACAATGGCAACAGTCTTGCCTTCGGAAATCATTTTGGCAATCGTACCGCCGCAACCGAGTTCTACATCATCGGGATGTGCTCCGAAGGCTAATATATCAACTTTCATTATTAATTGTGTTCAAAAATAATTTTCAAATTTAGTGAAAATAAAAAATCCCTCTCTTTCGAAAGGGATTTCAATTTATCTAATTCAATTATTGTTTTTGTAATTGATTGTTCAGCGTTACTGCATCTGCATAAGCCGGATTCAGCTGAACTGCTTTTGCTGCGTATTCTTTAGCTTTTGGAAGATTTTTCTCCAAGTTGTAGTAAGCTACAAGATAGTAAGCGTAAGACATGGTTTCTTTCACATCGTTTTGCTCGTCTGCAGAGTGAGTCAGTACAGTATCAATATACTTCTGGTAAGACATCTCTGCAAGGTCATGCTGACCAAGTTGCTGGTAAGATGAACCTTTCGCATAATGAGAGTAAGGCCATGTTGGTGCAAGCGCCAGCATTTTGTCCCAAGTCAGGATAGATGCGTGCCAGTTCTGAACTTCCATATAAGCTGCTCCCAGTTCTACAAGTGAATTAGCATCATCCGGGTTGGCTTTTACTTTAGCTTTCAGACCTTCAATTTTAGGGTTTGTCGGTCCTGCTTCAGCAAGAGCTTTATCTGCTCCACCACCTGAAATTACTGCAAGTTCGTGGTTCCAGTCTAATGTTCCGTCTTTAGCATTTTTAGCAATCTGAATTTTCTGTGCAGATTCAGCAAGCATTTGTGCTTTTTTAGCTGGATCCTGCTCGTCTTTTGCAAGACCTGCAAGAATTAATCCTTCAAGACCTCTGTCCGCAGGGTGAATTCTCGATTTATCTGTAACTGATGCGTAGAACTTGTCCAGGTTAGATTTTGCTTCTAAATAGTTTTTGTCAGCATCATAATCAAGATATGCTTTCAGTTTGTATTTAATAGGATCGTCTACTCTGTTGAAAACTTTATCTAAGATTGTTTTAGCGTTTGCAAAGTCACCGTTTGTCCAGTGCAGTTTTGCAATTTCAAGCATAGTGTATGGATCTTCATCAGCATATTTTGTATAGTTGATAAGGTCCTGCTTCATTTTAGCATTCTCCTGGAATCTGTAGTTGTACTGCGCCATCGCTTTGTAAGCCGGTGCATAAGTTGCATCTAAAGCAAGTGCTTTATCCAGATTTTCTTTTGCCAGTTTCCATTGGTTTGCTGCCATCCAAAGTGTTCCCATTCTTGTGAATACAGAAGCTTTGTTTTTTGCCACTGCAGAAGCTTTATCGTAAGCCGACATTGCGCTTCCAGGATCTTTCTTCAGCCTGTACGCATCACCAAGTGAATAATAGTAGTAAGCAGGTACACCTCCTTTTGTAGATCTTTCAATAGCCTTGTTCAGGTAGTTGATTGCAACATCAGGTGCGTTGTGATCTTCAAACATTGTAAGTGCTTCAGCCGCTCTGTAAAGAACTTCTGCATCTTTTTCTCTGGTAGAAGTTACTACCGACTGAATTTCCTGGATTGCAGCCTTGTTACCTTTTCCAAGTTTTACAGCAGCAATTCCAATTTTATTAAGATTGTTGTCTTTATTTGTTACAGCAAGTCCTTTTTTAAAGTATTCCTCCGCCTTATCAAAGTTTGGTTCGAACTGTGTAAGATAAGAATTTCCGATATAGAAATAATTATTTGGGTCATTTGGCGAATTTGTAATCATTTGATTATAAATATCTCTCGCTTTCGCATACTTGTGACTGTCTACATTAGCGATACCTTCCTGCAGAGTCTGTGCAAACGAAAAGTTCGCAAGCAGAACCGTAGCTGCCCCCAACACAATTTTCTTTGATAGTTTCATCATATTTTTCATTTACAATTTTTATTTTAAAGTTTAAGTCAGTTTATATTACACAATTATCATTCCAAAATCTGTAAGCCCTTTATTTATCGCATTTGGACTTCTCTTTTGAAAAAATAATATGGTTGAAGTCCTTCTTTTTCTACGACAATTTGTCCTTTCTGTGTGCATGCAAATCTTATCACGCCATTTGCAATTCCAAAGAAGCCTTCGTTAGTTAATAAATAAAGAACCCTTGTGAAAGGATATTTCATTTCTTTAAGATTTTCTGCCTCCGGCGTAAAAGTTTTTCCTTGTTCTACAACAGGCAGAATTTTTACCATATTTCGTAGTTCTTCAGCTTTTTCTGAATACGGTCTACTGATGGTATTTAAACTTATAGCTCCTATTTTCCCCGGATACTTGTGCAGATCTTTTATTACATTTTCGTTTCCGTTGATAATTGAAAACTTCAGTTCTGAAGGTTTTTTATTAAATTTCTGAGCTACAAAGTTCAGGTTTCCTGAATTGGTTCCGTCAAAAACAATAGTCTTGCTTTCGGACGCCAACTCTTTTTGTATTTCATCAACAGAAATGGAAGTTCTTGGTGAGTTTTTAGGCACCACAAAAACAACCGCATCTGCAGCGAAATTTGCAGGCTGTATTTTCATGTCAATCATTTTCTCATACTCATCAACTTCTTTCTGAGAAAGCTCTCTAGACATTACAATCAGTTTGGACTTGTCCTGCAACAAATCCATAAACGCGATATCCTCCTTCTTCACCTCTACAGAAACTTTGGTGTCGGGATAGTTTACCATATAAGCGTCTGCTATTGCTTCGACAACACTTTTGAAAGAGTCGTCGGTAACCACAGTAATCTTCCCTTTATTGTAAAGAACATCCGGATTTTCGGTTTTACTACAGGATGCAACAATAAAAAGCAGGAAGAATAAGGAAGCGAAAAAATTAATTTTCTTCATTTTTATACTCTCTAAATCGGTATATAGCGCGTACAATACGGAAAATACCATAAGCAATCATCACCGCACCAAGTGCGTATGCTGCGCCAGGCTGAAGTTCTACAAAAAACCAATGTTTCAGTAAAACAAACACTCCAAGTACGATATAAAAGAATCCCGTAACGAGGGATAGCCAGTTAAAAGTCATAGCAACAAAAATAATAAAAAAAAGAGAAGCAACGCTTCTCTTTTCTGATATTTATGAATTTTTTAATACTCAAAATTCATTGTCAATGGTAATCTGAAACGGTAACGAACATTTTCGTTGTTAATTTTCGCAGGCTTCCATTTAGTTCTGATCCCTTTAATCGTTCTTTCAGCTTCTTTGTTGAAAGTTGCGTTAGGACCGTTGGCTTTAACCTGAGTAATTGAACCGTCTCTTTCAACTACGAAAGTAATCTCTGTTCTGATTGTACCTTCGTCTCCGTCCATCACACTTGTATCGAAGTTATTAGATACCTGAGATCTAAATCTGTCGATACCTCCAGGGAATTCTGCCAACTGCTCTACTTCCGTATAAACTTCTGTAGTACTTACAGGTGGTTTTACTTCCACTGTTGCCTCTTTAGTACCGGTTGATGGTGGTGGTGGCGGCGGTGTATAAGTAGGAGTTTTCACACCTTCCTGTGCAATAAGCCCTGTTGTAGTTTCCTTTTGCACCGAAATTGGTGGCGGCGGAGTTTCTACTTTTGGAGCTTTTTTCGGCTCAGGCACCACGTTCTGAATTACCTCCTGTTTTGGTGGTTCTTCCGGTTTTGGTGGTGGTGGAGGTGGTTCTTCCTCTTTAATTTCCTCTATGATTTTATCTTCCTGAAGTACTTCGATAAGATTAGCATCCACATTCACCTCCTGTTTCTTGTTCATCTCCTGAATCTTCATGATGATGAAAGGCGCTACTACCAATGTTACGAAAAGAATCGTACCAAGGATGAATGCTCTTGTAAGTATCTTTGGGTAAGTTTTTCTTAAATCATAAGCACCATATTCTTGATTACGGATTTCAAATACAATTTCATCTAAGGATAGATTCTCTTTGTATGTAATTTCATCTGCCATATTCTTTAATAAATTTTATGGTTTACTTTAGTTTGCTGCAGGTGGAGTTTCCGGCGTTGTCGGACCTCCAACTTTTCTCTGGTAAATTTCAAGTTCCCAAGGCTTCAGATCAGTAACACCGTACTGCTCGTTCTTGGTAATTGCCATTTCATCAAGAATGTCAACAAAATTTCTATATACTGCATCGTCCGACGGCTTAATGATTACTGTAAACAGTTTTTCATCTGCCGCATTTGCTTTTGCTTGCTGAATCACCTTTCTGATTCCTTCTCTATCAAAGGTAGTTTCATTCAGGTTTGCATCGGTAAGGGATGTATTATCCTGTTGATGCCAAAACAATCTGTTGTCTTTACCAATAATGATAGATATGGAGTTAGAAAGTTTAATCTCTGTTTCAGGGGCTTTCTGGTTTTCTTTTGGTTTTGCAGGTAGACCAAGGTCCATAACGTTCGGTTTGTTGAACGTTGTTGCAAACATAAAGAAAGTAATCAGTAGAAACCCTAAGTCCACCATCGGAGTCATATCGACTCTTGTACTCTGCTTTTTCGAACGTACTTTGCCGCCCTTTTCGCTTTTATCCTGTACTTGTACTTCTGCCATTGTTTAGGGTTTTTTATTATCCTCTGTCAATTTCTTGTGAGGTGATTAGCCAGAATTTAAGAAAATCGATATCTCTTAAACCTTCGAACAAAGATTTTACTTTCGGGTACTTGGTTGTAACGTCACCTTTGATTGCCATTTTGTAATCAGGGTTTACCGCTAAACTTTGCTGTACCCAATCGATAAGTTCTTTTCTCGTTTCATCCATAGGAATCCCTGTTGGACTTTTGTATGCTTTCTGCTCATCTTCTTTCAGATTAAGAAAACTTTTCAGCTGAGACATTGGTACTCCAACTGCATGTACTTTTGTGAACGCTGCTTTTTCTGCGTTGGTAAAAGTCATACCGTATTTTTTGCCCATATTATCCAGCAATTGCATTCTTTCTGTACCATTTTCTACTGGTAGAAAATAGAATCTTCCGTCATTTGTTATATCGATGGTCATTAAACTCGCATCGGGTAGTAACGTTTCAGATATTGAAGATGGCGGTGTGATCGACTCCACATCCGGCTTCTTGAAGTTCGTCGTCAAGATGAAGAATGTAAGGAGTAACCAAGCAACGTCACACATCGCTGTCATGTCAACAACTACAGGGTGCCTTTTCGGTTTTACTCTCGCCATTTTATTAATTAAATTTTTATTCTACTTCTGCTTATTTTAAGATACAAATGTCTTGCCGCAAATTACTTGTTGAATTCTGCGAAAGACTGCTGGATAGACATCGCGATCTCGTCGATCTTGAATGTAAGTCCGTCGATCTTTGAAGTAAAGAAGTTATAAAGGATAATTGCTACTGCAGAAGTACCAATACCTAAAGCCGTGTTTACAAGTGCTTCAGAAATACCGATTGATAGTGCAGCAGAGTCTGGAGTACCACCACCTTCACCAAGTGCGAAGAATGCTTTAATCATCCCGATTACCGTTCCAAGAAGTGCTACTAGCGTTGCAACTGTACCAAGAGTTGAAAGAATCATCATGTTCTTTTCAAGCATTGGCATTTCAAGAGTTGTAGCTTCTTCGATAGATTTGTTAAGTGCAGCCATTTTCTGCTCTTTATCCATTGATGGATCGTTTGCAAGAACTTTATAAGTAGTAAGACCTTCTCTTACAACATTACCAACAGTACCTTTTTGTCTGTCGCACTCTTCAATAGCCTCATCAATTTTGTTTTGGTTAAGAAGACTTCTTACGTTCATTACGAAGTTATCAAGGTTACCATTTCCTTTTGCTTTGTTAAGGATGATGTAACGCTCGATAGAGAACACGATTACGATAATCATGAACGAAATAAGAACCGGTACGATGATACCTCCCATGTAAACGATTCCCATGAATGAAGATGGGTGAAGTTCCTTAATTGGCACATCAGCCATTGCAACAGTTGCAACACCCGCAAGCCTTGCATCTTCCTTAAAGTTACTTGGGTTACCAAGAACGAAATAATAGATTAAAAATCCAATTAAAAGAAGGATTGGTAAAATCCATCCCGGGTTAAGACCTCCCTTTTTTCTAGCAACTACTTGCTCCTCGTTGTTTGAAACATTCATTTCCATATTAAACTAAATTATATTGTTATTTTTTTAATTTTTCGAGCAGTAAAATAAAGGCAAATTTTTTATTAATGCAAGTGTTTAACCGATTCTTCATTAAATTTTTCCCAATGTTAAGCGCTGTTAACATTGCAAATTTGACATTTTTTTAACTAAATTTTATTTATAATTTTTGATTTGATACAATATATTGAAAACTTGAAAAAAATGAATTAATTTTTTGTGAAATTATCAATTATATCTTGGTTGTAAACTCAAAATCAGTGTACAATATTAATAATTTTTTTCGGAACGATAATCACTTTTTTAGGCGAATTTCCATCCAGTTGTTTTGCCGTTCTTTCATCTTTTAACACCTCATCCTCGATCTGTTTTACATCCAAATCGGCAGGCAGAGCCAGCTTAAACCTCATCTTACCGTTGAAACTTACCGGATACTCTATTTCATCTTCTACCAGATACTTTTCATCAAAAACAGGGAACGGTTCAAACTCAATTGAAGTTTCGTGTCCAAGCGCTGCCCACAGTTCCTCGCAGATATGCGGAGCATACGGAGAAATAGTAACGGCAAGCGGTTCTAAAATCGCTCTTTTATTACATTTCAAGCGGTTCAGCTCGTTGGCAGCAATCATAAATTGCGAGACTGAGGTATTGAACGAAAAATTATCTAAATCGTAAAACACTTTCTTTATAAGAGTGTGAAGCACTTTGTATTCCTCTTTTGTTGGCTCTTCATCAGATATTGAAATCTCATCACCATTATAATAAAGGTTATAAAATTTCTTCAGGAAACCATAAACTCCGGAAAGTCCCTGCGTGTTCCATGGTTTACTTTGCTCCAACGGTCCAAGGAACATTTCGTAAAGACGAAGGCAGTCGGCACCGTATTCCTCACAGATATCATCCGGATTAACCACGTTGTATTTCGACTTCGACATTTTTTCAACTTCGCGTTCGGTGATGTATTTTCCGTCTTCAAGAATAAATTCTGCAACATTAAACTCCGGTCTCCAGTTTTTAAATGCTTCCGTATCCAATTCATCAGTTGCTCCTTTTAATAAAGATACATCCACATGAATTTTCTGAGTTTTATAATCTTTGGCTAAATTTTTCGAAACAAACTGATTCGTTCCGTCAATTCTGAATACAAACGCACTCATCCCAAGAATCATTCCTTGGTTAATCAGTTTTTTGAAAGGTTCTTCTGCATTGATGTAACCTCTATCCTTCAAGAACATATTCCAGAAACGCGAATACAGCAAGTGTCCTGTAGCATGCTCACTTCCGCCGATATATAAATCGACCTGCCCCCAATAATCTGACAGATTTTTTTCTGTGAAAACCTCATCATTTTTCGGATCCATATATCTAAGGAAATACCACGAGCTTCCGGCCCAACCCGGCATTGTGGACAGTTCCATTGGGAAAACCGTTATATTATCGATTAAACCCACAGAAACTACTTTCTGATTCATCTCGTCCCAAGCGAAATTTTTCGCATTTCCAAGAGGCGGATCTCCGTCTTCAGTTGGAAGATATTTTTCCACATCCGGAAGTTCCAACGGCAAGGCAGAAACCGGAAGCGTGTAAGGCATTTCGTTCTTATAATATACCGGAACCGGCTCTCCCCAATATCTTTGGCGTGAGAAAATCGCATCGCGCTGTCTGTAATTGGTAGTTCCGTGTCCTATGCCGCGGTTTTCTATCTCATCGATGATTTTTGTTTTTGCATCTTCGTACTTCAATCCATTCAAAAATTCTGAATTCACACAAACTGAATCTTTGGAATCGTAAGATTCTTCCTGAATATCAAGATCGTTTTCAATTACATTCACGATTTCCAATCCGAATTTTTTGGCGAAACGGTGGTCACGTTCATCATGCGCCGGAACCGCCATCACCGCACCTGTTCCGTAGCCCATTAAAACATAATCGGAAATATAGATAGGCATCTTTTTATCTGTGAAAGGATTTAAAGCATAACTTCCCGTGAATGCACCGCTGACATTCTTCACATCAGCCATTCTGTCGCGTTCAGTTTTCTTGGAAGTTTCTTCGATATAATTGTTGATTTCTGATTTCTGTTCTTCGGTAGTCAGTTTTTCAACCAATGGATTTTCCGGAGCCAATACCATGAACGTTGCGCCGAATATCGTATCGGGACGGGTGGTGAAAACCTCTATCCCCCTTTCCCCCAAAGGGGAGAACCGTGATTGATTCTCTGCTTCATCCTCACGAAAATCAGATCGAGAGTTAAGGTGTTTTTTTATTTTTTCAAGTACTGAATCTAAATCTACTAAAACCTCTTCATTTCTAAATCTGATGACTTCAAAACCTTTTTCATTTAAGATATTCGTTCGTTCTTCATCTGACAGTTTCTGCTCATCATTATTGTGGTATCCGCCATCCACTTCGATAACAAGTCTTTTTGAAAGACAAACAAAATCAACAATGAAATCAGAAATTAAATGCTGTCTTCTAATCTTATGATTTAACTTTTTAGACTTTAATTCTTCCCATAGAATATTTTCTGCTTCAGTAGGCTTATCTCTATTTTCTTGTGCTTTTTTAATCAAAAGTGCAGCATTATTTCCTCCAGTTAAATAACCAAATTTTGGAGATTCATTTTTTAGAGATTCATTATTAGAATCGCTCTCCCCTTCGGGGGAAAGGGGGAAAGTTACAGCTGCTCCCATCGATTTTCCAATCCAGTATTCTTGGGAATCTTTCAGCGGTTGCGGCCATTCAATATGATTTAATCCTTGTAAAAGTCTTTCAGAATAAGCCGTGATTCTCATACTCCACTGCATCATCTTCTTTTGAAAAACGGGAAAACCACCACGTTCTGATTTTCCGTCTTTCACCTCATCATTTGCCAATACAGTTCCTAAAGCAGGACACCAGTTCACCGTAGTTTCTGCGCGGTAAGCCAAACGGTAATTCAACAGAATGTCTTGCTTATCATCTTCGGAAGCGTTCTGCCATTCTTCTGCAGTGAAATCCAGCTTATCGGTTTGCACTGCATTGAGGTTTTTAGTTCCGTGTTCTTCGAAATATTTTATTAAAGTAGAAATTGGTTCTGCTTTATCTGTTGCATTATTATACCATGAATGAAACAACTCAATAAAAATCCACTGTGTCCATTTATAATAAGAAGGATCCGATGTTCTTACCTCACGGCTCCAGTCGAACGAAAACCCAATTCTTCGAAGCTGCTCTTCGTAACGGGTAATATTTTGCTCAGTCGTAATTGCCGGATGCTGCCCGGTTTGAATGGCATACTGTTCCGCAGGAAGCCCAAAAGAATCGTATCCAATCGGATGCAGCACATTAAAACCCTGATGCCTTTTATACCTCGCATAAATATCTGATGCGATATATCCCAGCGGATGCCCTACATGAAGCCCCGCTCCTGACGGATATGGAAACATATCCAAAACGTAGAATTTTGGTTTTGTGGTATCGTTTGAGGTTTTATACGTCTGGTTTTCTTCCCAGTATTTTTGCCACTTTTTTTCAATCTGCTGATGGTCGTAGAACATTTCTTAACTCTAATAATTAGTAAGCCACAAATTTAAGGTTTTGAAATGAAAAATTCCTTATAATCATACTACAAGGAATTCTTTGCTTCTTAGCCATCAAATGCTTAATTGGTTCGCTTGGCGGTAATCTCAAGTATTGCCGGAGCATTCACGCCGTTAAAATCATATGTGGAAGGCATTTGGTACACAAGCTGAGTGTTTGAAAGCGCCACTACAGTACCCGACTGCGTATTTCCATCAGCAGTAATGATGATTGCTTTCGTATCCTTATTATAAGTATAAGTAAAATTCACATCAGGACTCTGCGTACATGTACCGTTGGAATCATCCCAAATTTTCGAAATGCCGGTTCCGTTCGCCTGGAATGTAGATCTGGATTGTAACTGGCATTGGTTGGCGGCAATAGTTTGCGAAAAATTCTGTCCGTTCTGAGACCCCGATACCTTCAAACTGATTGGTTGCCAAGTTCCAACAATAGATGGTGTGGTAGAACTGCTTTCATCATCACGACACGCAGAAAGCATCAAGAAACTAAATACTAATACAATGGTTTTATAGAATATTTTTCTCATAGAATTATTTTTTATAATCTGATTAAATTCAATTATTACGCCATGCATATTATTTTACTTATGGCTAACTTAGTTGTTTATATCTATATTTGTACAAACACTTTTTGATGCCCGAAGTTTCCATCATTACGCCCTGCTACAACTCTTCCAAATTTCTTCAGGAAACGATTAATTCTGTCTTAAAACAAAGTTTTACAGATTGGGAATGGCTGATAACCGATGATTGTTCCACTGACAATTCTGTGGAAATTATTAAGCAAATCAATGACCCAAGAGTTGTTCTGACGGTAGCTGACGAAAATGGCGGCGCAGGACACGCTCGCAATCTTTCTTTGAAAAAAGCAACCGGAAGATTCATTACATTTTTGGATGCTGATGATTATTGGGAACCCAAATTTTTAGAGGAAATGGTGAATTTTATGAAAACCAATAATGCAGAACTCGCCTACTCAAACTATGCGCGCTGCAATGAAGATTTGGTTCCTCAAATAGAAGATTTTAAAGCGGACAAAGATGTGACTTTCAATAATCTTTTAAAGACGTGCAGACTTTCTTTACTTTCTTCAATGTATGATTCTCAGAGGGTTGGTAAAGAATATTTTCCAAAAGAGAGTAAACGAGAAGACCACGTTATGTGGCTGAATCTACTGAAGAAAATTCCTGTTGGCAAGCCGCTGCCAAAAACAATGGCAAAATACAGAATGCATTCCACAAGTATTTCAAGAAAAAAGAAAAATATTGTGATTGATCAGTATTTGGTTTACAAAAATTATATGAGTTTTTCAACCATAAAATCTCTCTATTACACCGCAAATTGGGCGTTAAACGGTTTTATGAAATATTCAAAACTGTTTAATTAACGGGATTTTCTGAAAGAATTTTTTTCAGGATAATCTCTGTAGAATTTGGTTGAGAATGAATGAAACTTCCGGCATTTTCCCTCATGGATTTCAAAAGCTCTTCATCTTCTAAAATTTTCAGAATAAAATCGGATGCAAAATGTTCATCGGAAAAGGATTTACCACCTTTTTCAGCAATTAAATTGTCTGCTTCCGGATTTTTACGGTAATGATTCCCAAAGAACACGGGAACGCCAAAAGTGGCTGCTTCAAGAATATTATGAAGTCCGGCAGAATGAAAACCACCGCCAACGACAGCAAGATCGGCGTAAGAATAAAGTTTCGAAAGCAAGCCAATACTGTCTATTATTAAAACTTGTGCGTTAGAAAGTTGCTGCATTTGTGAGTCGGCAACGGTAAGCTCTGAATAAAAAACCGCATTTGGAAAAATCTGTTTTAGGTTCTCCACCCTTCCTAAATCGTGTGGTGCTAAAAGCAATTTGACATCCTTATTTTTCCTTGAAACAATCTGTGCAATATTTTCTTCCGCTTCCCAGGAACTTCCGAAAACAATCAGTTTTTTATCAGCTTTAAATTCTTTGATAAAATCAACTTCTTTTACTCTTTCCTTAATCTGTTTTACACGGTCAAAACGTGTGTCTCCGGCGATCGAGGAGTTATCGAGTTTGATGGTTTTAGCTAATGCATAGGAGTTTTTGGTCTGATGAAAAAACCAGTCAACATTGTTTTTCAATTGCATTATAAACCATTTCCCGTAAGGTTTAAAGAACACCTGTCTCTCATAAAACAAAGCAGAAATCACATAAACTTTTGCGCCCTGCGCCTTCAGTTCCTGCAAAAGATTATACCAGTAATCGTACTTAACCGTAAAGAAAATATCGGTTTTGAAATGTTGCGTAAATTCTTTTACCCAATGTGTTAAATCAAAAGGAAGATAGCAAACAACATCGGCAATGTGGTGTTTCTTAATCACCACTTCATAACCTGAAGGCGAAAAAAAAGTTATCAGAATCTTGTGTTGCGGATGAGTTTCTTTAAGTTTTTCGAGCACGGGAAGTCCCTGTTCGTATTCACCTAAACTTGCAGCGTGCATCCAGATTACTTTATCATCTTTTGAGATTTTCTCCGAAACCAAACTGCAACTTTGTCGTCTTCCGGCAAGTCCGCGCTTCAGCTTATAATTGAATGATGCTCCAATTTTAAAACCGAAAATCAGTAAGCTAATAAATATGTTGTATAGAAACTGCATTTTTTCTAACTGATTAGTCTATCGCAGATTTTACAGATTTGGCAGATTTTTTTAATCAATCACATTCTTTACAAAACGCAGGCGATGTGTATGGGCATTGGTTTCTTCATTAAAAATACCACTCGAATCCATAGTATCAATCCTTACTTTTCCGGAAGCGTGAATAATTTTCTGATTATCCATCATAATTCCAACGTGCACGATTTCGCCGACAGAATTTTCAAAAAATGCTAAGTCTCCCGGTTGACTTTCTTCCACGAAAGTTAATGGTTCGCCGTGGTCCGCATGTTGGGCAGAATGACTTGGCAGCGCAATGCCGTTCACCTTAAAAACCAACTGTACCAATCCCGAACAGTCGATTCCGAAAAAACTTCTGCCTCCTTTCAGGTTTGGAATGTTCAGAAATTCCTTTGCCGTAAGCACAATGCTGTCACGGAGTTTCTCACTTCGCTTGCTTTCATCAACGGAAAAATCAACTTCAGAACCCATGGAAAGCAGTGTTCTTCCTTCTTTAAGATTGGCAATTACGAAATTGGAATTGAGGATTTGAGGATTTCGTTTGTTAAAATCTTCTTCAGAAATCAGAGAAATTTGTTTAGTATCAATCCAGCCTTCGTATTCATCCAGATGCATTTTTACTTTTGTCCAATGCTTTTCTCTTTCAAGGACATCCATTGTTTCGCCAAAAAGCGCCTGATTAAGCATTTGTGATTGGTCTGAATTTTCCAGACGAATCGGTGCCGCCATTACTCTGCAAATTGCTTTATCCATATTTCTGTCGTCAGATTTATCGTCGTAGAACTACGTTTAATCCATCACGCAAAGGTAAAATAAGATTTTCAAAATCACCGTCTTTTGCAATCATATCGTTCAGTTCAATGATTTTTTTGGTTGAAAGCTGCTTCGGGTTTTCTTCCAAAACTTTTCCATACCAAAGCACATTATCAAACATAATAACTGAACCCGATTTTGTTCTCGGTTTGATGAGCTGAAAATACTCTACATAATTTTCTTTGTCGGCATCCACAAAGACCAAATCGAAAACCTCATTGGTTTCTTTCAGAAATTCTTTTGCATCTTTTATTCTGAAATCAATTTTATTTGAAAAACCACTTTCAGCAAAATATTTTTTAGGCATATAAGCCAAATCTTGGTTGACGTCAAGCGTAATCAGCTTACCATTTTCCGGAATACCTTCCGCGATGCAAAGCGCGGCGTAACCTGTGAAAGTTCCTATTTCAAGAGCTTTTTCAGGTTTCAGAATTTTTGAAATTATGGATAACAGTCTTCCCTGCTGATAGCCGGAAATCATATGTGGTTGCGTGGTTTTCTGATAGGTTTCGCGTCTTAACCTCTTCAGAATATCCGGTTCCGGAGAAGCGTTGTTCTCAAGATAACGGTCCATTTTAGGGTTTTGTTCTTCAAAAAAACTCATCGTTTTTCAATTTATTCAAATTTACTGATTTCAAAATAAAAAAACCTAACCGTCATTGAAACGATTAGGTTTTATATTAAAATGATTGATTTACATTTTACTTTTTAGGAGAGATATCCATCAGCTTCATAAACTCTTCCAGTTTCGGCATAATGATAATCTCCGTTCTTCTGTTCTCCGCTCTTCCGGAAACCGAAGCATTCGTAGTTTTCGGATTGTATTCACTTCTACCTCCGGCAGTAATTCTGTTCGGATTTACCCCAAACTCATTCTGAAGAATCTTAGCAATCGACGTTCCTCTAAGCGCGGATAAATCCCAGTTGTCTCTCGGAACATTTGCAGAGTTCAACGGAACATTATCGGTATTCCCTTCAATAAGAACCGAATACGTATCGTAATCGTTGATTACAGAAGCTACTTTTCCAAGAACCTCTCTTGCCTGCGGAAGAACAGCGTATTCACCTGTTTTGTAAAGCATTTTGTCGGAAAGTGAAATCATTACAACACCTTTCAGAACTTTAACTTCCACATCCTGATCTGCAATATTATCAAGCGAACGTTTAAGCTTGTTTGACAGTGCTAAATTCAAACTGTCGTTTCTTGCGTTGGTTGCAATTAACTGCTGAATATATCTGTTGGAGGCATTGATTTCCCCAACCAATTTATCGATATTAACAGAGCTTTTTCCCTGATTCGAAAGACACGCATCCAAAGAGGACTTCAAAGCATCGTGCTGACTTTTCAGTAGATTGTTTTCGCTCGTAAGAGCCGTATTTTGTCCTCTCAATTCCTGAATTTCGCGCTGTCTTTCTGCAAGATTTTCAAGACTTTGCTTGTAGTTCACATTCAAAGCTTCGTGCTCTTTCCTGCTCACACAACTCATCATTGTAATGGTCATAACTGTTACAGCCAAAATTTTTCCTAATCTCATATAAATAGTTTTAAATATTCCCTTGAATGCAACCAAAATTACAAATTCATTTTTAAAAGAAGCCTTATCTTTGCGACATTTAGCAGATTTTGTGAGTATTTTAACACTTTCAGCGTTCGAAAATTCAATGGTTCGGCTTCTTGAAGATTTTAAGGAGAAAAATTACCTGTTGGCAGTCAGCGGAGGTGTAGATTCGATGGTTTTACTTCATCTGTTCCAGGTAGCAGGTTATAAGTTTCAAGTTGCCCATATTAATTATAAACTGAGAGATAGAGATTCGGATTCAGATCAAAAACTGGTAGAAGATTTTTGTAGAAAGTACAATATTAAACTGCACGTTTACGAAGTTTCTGCAAAAGATGAAAAACCACAAGGTTCGATTCAGGTTTGGGCAAGAAATATCCGCTACGATTTTTTTAGAAAAATTATGGATGAAGAAAAAATTGATCATCTGGTAACCGCACATCATCTGAACGATCAGTTGGAGACTTTCCTCATCAATCTTTCCCGCGGCAGCGGAATTAAAGGTTTAAGCGGAATTCCGTCCAATGAAAATGAGATTATCCGTCCTTTACTAAATTTCTCAAAAGAAGAAATATATCGTTTTGCTAAAGAACATAATATTGATTTCAAAGAAGATTTATCCAATCAGAAAAATGATTATTTAAGGAATGAAATCCGGAATGAAATTGTTCCAAAACTCCTGCAAACCAACGATGATTTTCTAGAGAATTTCAAAAAAAGCATTGACATTTTAGATCAAACCAAAGATTTTGTGGAGCAACAGATTGACGTAAAACTTGACAGTTTAATAATTGCCAACAACGATTCTATCATTCTCAATAAAACCAAGTTTAAAGAAGAAAGTGATTTTGTTCAATATGAAATCTTAAAAAGATTTGGTTTTACGGATGTGAAAGAAATCCCGAAAATCTTCAAAGCAAAAACCGGAAGCATTTTTAATTCTGCTGCTTTTAAATTAGCGGTAAACCGCGATGAAATTATTTTAGAACTAAAAACCGAAGAAAATACAGCTAAAAGAGAGAAAATTGAATTAAATATCAATTCAAAAAACGAGATTATCATTACTGAAAATATAAAGGATGAAATCTCAGAATTCGGCACTTTTGAATGGAAGTTTGATTCACAAAAAATTTCTCTTCCGCTTTATTTAAGACACAAAACAGAAGGCGATACGTTTTTTCCGATTGGAATGATAGGCAAAAAGAAGGTTTCTAAGTTTTTTAAGGACGAAAAAATCTCTATTTTAGCCAAGCCAAAAATTTGGCTTCTGTGCGATGGAAACGATAACGTTTTGGGAATCCTTCCCTTTCGCCAGGACAGGAGATTTGCTGACGATAATGGCACAGAAAATATTGTAATAATTAGAAGTAAAACCACATAAAACATCGATTTTATGGGTTTAAAAATAAAAAAAATGAAATTCAGAAATTGGTTTATCCTTGTTTTAACATTATTGTTTACCAGTGTTTCGGCACAAATAAAAGATCCCGCAAAATTAAAATTTGAAGTCAATGACCTTGGAAACAATCAATACGAAGCGGTTGTAACATCCACTCTTGATAAAGGTTGGCACATCAATTCGAAAGATTTGGCACCCGACACCGCCATTCCAACCGAACTGATTGTGACGGGAAATAACATTGAACTTATTGGAAAATTCACTGAGAGCGGAAAGAAAATTCAGGAATATTCGGATGCCTTTGGTGCAGACATGATTTACTACGCCAACAGCGCAGTTTTTAAGCAGAAATTTAAACTGAAAGACCCTTCAAAACCGGGAACTGCAATCGCAGAATTCACATATCAGGTTTGTGACGACCGAATTTGCCTCGCTCCAAATACTGTAGAGTTTGAAAAAAATGTGGCTGCAGCCGGAGTTGCTTCTGCACCATCAACAACTGAGGAACCAAAGGTTGCAGAAACGACGGAAACCGTTACCGAAACGCCGTTGGCAACAACGGATTCAGCGAGCGCGGTAACAACAACTGCAACGGCACAAAAACTTGATCCAACCAACATAAAAGTCAGTTCTTTAGATTTCAATAATCCCTTAACCGACTGCGGAACTGAAAAAACAAAACACAACGAAAATTACTGGACATATCTTTTACTGGGTTTCATCGGTGGACTTATTGCATTGCTCACACCATGCGTATTCCCGATGATTCCGCTTACCGTTTCATTCTTTACGAAAGGAAGTAAAGATAAAGCAAAAGGAAGGCGCGACGCCATTATTTATGGATTTTTCATTCTGTTAATCTTTGTTCTTCTGAGCGTTCCGTTCCATTTGATTGATGGCATTGCAGGAAATATTTTCAACGAAATTTCAACCTCGGTTTGGTTGAACATCTTCTTCTTTGTAATATTCCTTGTATTTGCATTTTCGTTCTTCGGATATTTCGACATTACATTGCCAAGTTCGATTGCCAACAAATCTTCCAAAGCGGAAGAAGCCGGAGGATTAATCGGAATTTTCTTTATGGCACTGACATTGGTAATTGTGTCATTCTCTTGTACAGGACCAATTTTGGGAAGTTTGTTAGGTAGCGCCGTTACAGGCTCTTCTAACGTTCCAATGCTGCTGACTTTTGCTTTGGCTGGTTTTGGATTATCCTGGGCGCTGATTTTTGGACTTTTGGCACTATTCCCTCAGGCACTGGCAAGTTTACCAAAATCGGGAGGTTGGATGAATACCGTGAAAGTCGTTCTTGGTTTCATCGAATTAGGACTGGCACTGAAATTCCTTTCAAAAGCGGATTTGGTTTCGAAAACATTCTTATTAAAGCGTGAACTTTTCATCTTCCTTTGGATTGTAATCACCATCGGATTGATACTTTATCTGTTTGGATTAATCAGATTTCCACACGACGATAAAAAAGCAAAAATCTCGGTTGGTAGAAAACTTTTCGGAGTACTCAGCATTGGGTTCCTGATTTATTTAATTCAGGGACTGATTCCGGGAGAAAGGCCAAAACTACAAATGCTATCTGGAATTACACCGCCGTTAAATGTGAGTTATTTCCATAAAGAAGGCGAAGGAATTCTTGGAATGCACCCTTCACACGATTATTTCGAAGCTGTAGAACTCGCACAGAAAGAAAACAAACCAATCTTAATTGACTTCACCGGTTACGGCTGCGAAAATTGCCGTAAAATGGAGGAATTCGTTTGGACAGAGCCTGACATTCTTCCGATTCTGCAAAACGATGTCATTCTTGCGTCTCTTTATATTGACGATAAAGAAGAACTTCCTGCAGATCAGCAAAGCCGTATTGATATGGGGAACGGACAAATGAAGAGAATAAAAACCATTGGCGACCGCTGGAGTATGTTCCAACAGGTGAATTTCAACAACAATTCGCAGCCGCATTACGTGTTGGTTACACCTGACGGAAAAGTGATTAATCATCCGGTTTCAGGATACATGCCGAAGGAAGAATTCAAGAATTTCCTTGAATGCGGCGTGAATTATTATAAGAACCAGAAATAGATTTAATTAAAAAATAGTGGATGAGCAGGTTGTAAAATCTGCTCATTTTTTATGCTTTACATTTTAATTAATGGCAAATTAATAATGATTTGAATAAATCGGTATATATTTTGAATTAAAACGAATTAATCATTAACACATTTTCACTGTTTTTTAAATTTTGTTTAATCATTAAAAAAAATCGAATTATGGAAACAAACTCGACTTCAGAAAAACGTTCCGGAACTTCAAAACAAAGGAAAAAGCCCGTGAGAATTGATATGACACCGATGGTAGATCTTGGATTTCTGCTGATTACCTTTTTTATGTTTGCAGCCAACTTTTCCAAATCAAACGTAATGGATTTGGGACTTCCTGCAAAAGGAGAAACGCCAAAACCCGTAGAAATAGATTACCGAAATCAGGTGACATTCATTCTTGGGAAAGACAACCGTATTTTCTATTATCAAAAGGAACTGAACGAACTGAAATCCGACGATTTCAAGGAAACTACTTTTGACGGAATCAGTATTGTAAAACTGATTAACTCCTATAAAAACACAGCACCAACACCTGATAATTTTACAGTTATCATCAAGCCAACCGACGATTCTACTTATAAAAACTTCGTGGACATTCTCGATCAGTTGGCAGTGACCAAAAACGAACTATACGGCATTACCGACATCCGAAAACAGTAAGAAGATCTTTATCTGTTTGCAACAAAATAAATTAATAAAAACATTATCGAAGAGCATCGCAGGATGCTCTTTTATTTTTTGTATTTGAGGAAACTGTGGTTTATGAAAAATCTCTTTTTATTGGCTTTAGCACTTTCTATTTTTTCTTGTAAAGAATCGGTAGATAAACATCAGCAGAAAATCGACAGCGAAAAAGCAGCGATTGATTCCATTAATGCAGCAAGAACGAAAATAAACGACAGTATTAAAATTCTGAACGATAAAAACCATTTTGGAGATTTATCCGGTAGCCACAAACTTTCTTATTCGTCGGATGAAACCACCTTCTCGGGAACTGTGAACTTCACAAAAAAAGGAAGGGATTTATATGATATTTCAGGAAATGCAAAATCTGGAGATAATACTTTAGACATTAACGGAAGCATCAAAAGAGTTTCGGAAAAACATTTAAATTTTGAAGGGAAAGTAACGCAGAATATTTCGGGATCACTTTACGAGCGGACGAAAAAAACCACTTTCTTTAATGAAGGAAAAGGAAATTTCTGGCGGTTACAGCACAAAGTAAATAAGGACGGATTCGTAGATTACATAGATATTCATTATTAATTAACATCCTTTAAACGGCGCTTTGCATAATATTTGTTTGAAGAGAAACATCACAAGTTTAATATTATGAAAAAGTTGCTTTTGATCTCTGTGGGAATCATTCTTTTTTCCTGCACGAAAGAAAAAACCGTTACCGAAACGCAGATTCCGGAGAAAGAAACCGTGTATATAGAAAGGCCCGCTGAAGAACAAATTGAAACACCTCCAATTACTGAAAAAGAGGACAGCGAGGAAAACGTCGGCAATACACCCGAAAACAATGACGGACTGAAAGATTTAAGTGGAAAACACGCTCTTACTTTGCAGTGGATCAGTTGGGACAGACCCGGATCCATCAACTTCAAAAAAATTGGAGAAAATAAATATCAGGTTTCAGGAAGTCAGAAAAACAGCTTGGGATATCTGAAAATCGAAGGCGAAATCACTCAGATTTCTAATTTAAATCTGGCTTTTGAAGGAACCATCGAAACCGATATTGCGAACAACGGAGGAAAATGTCTTCGAACCGGACCGCAAACTTTTTTGGTGACCAAAAACCGAAAATACTGGAGACTGCAAAATATGGAAGAATGTTTTGGCCTTACAGATTATGTCGATATTTATTTCTAATCCGTAAATTTGAATGACCTTATAAAAAGATTATGCTGAACTACGAAATATCCGGAAACGGAAAAGAAAATCTCGTTTTACTACACGGATTTATGGAAAGTCTTCTCATTTGGGAAGATTTGGAACCTTTTCTTTCTAAGAAATTCAGACTGATAAAAATAGATTTACCCGGACACGGACGCTCCTCAATTTTAGGTGAAGTTCACACAATGGAACTGATTGCAGACGAAGTAAAAAAAGTTACCGACAAACTGAATCTTGAGAAATTTCATCTTTTGGGTCATTCGATGGGAGGATATGTTTCGTTGGCATTTGCAGAAAAATTTCCGGAAGTTTTAAAAACATTAATCTTATTCTTTTCAACTTATTTTCCTGATGACGAGGAGAAAAAAGAACAGCGCAGAAAGAGTTTCAGAATTGTTCAGGAGAATTTTAAAACGTATGTTTCAGCCGGAATTCCGAATCTTTTTAATCCTAATGAAAAAGATATTCTCGAAGGAAAAATAGAATTTGCAAAAGAGGTAGCCTTTTCCACAAAACCTGAAGGTGCGCTTGCCTCCGTAAAAGGAATGATTGAAAGAACCGACAAAAAGGCCGTTCTCGAAAATCTCGACGCTAAAATTTTAGTGATTGCAGGAAAACACGACAATGCCGTAAAAACAGATGTTCTAATTAAAGATTTACCGGATAAAACCAATATCAAATCCTATATTCTGGATTGTGGTCACAACGGTCATTTGGAAAAACCGGAAGTCTGCGGTGCCATTATCAATACAGAATTACTACATAATCTGCCGAAGCATTTGGTGTTTTAGAAGTCTTCTGCTTCAATCTTTTCCTTGAAGTCTTCAATCGTATTGTGAATGTCTTTATAGTATTTTCCGCCCGCGGCATTGATGTGTCCGCCACCGTTGAAGTATTTTCTTGAAAACTGATTCACATCCACTTCATCTTTGGAACGGAACGAAATTTTGATGAAATCTTCGTATAAATCTTCCATGAAAAATGCTGACATCCTTGTTCCCATAATGCTGAGACCGTAATTTACAAAACCTTCGGTATCGCCTTTTTCAAATCCAAATTCTTTGAGTTCATCACGGGTTAGATAAAGTATCGCAACCTTTCCTTCTTTCACCACTTCGATTCTTCCTAAAATAAGAGATAAAAGATAAAGCCTGGAAACCGTATTGGTGTCCAAAGTGTTTGAAGAAATCATGGCGGGATCTGCACCTTTCTCAATTAAATCCGCAATAATATGATGCGTAGTTGCCGATGTTGAACGGAATCGGAAGCCTCCGGTGTCGGTCATAATTCCGGTATAAAGACATTCTGCGATATCCTGATTCACAAGATTCTTTTCCTCCATTGCCTCAATAAAATGATAAATCATCTGCGATGTTGCAGGAATCGAAGTATCGGAATACACAAAATCGAAATCGTCCGGTTGCTGATGATGATCGATAAGAATTTTTACACCTTTTGCACGGTCAATCCACGGTCCAACCATATTTCCGCTTCGGTGTGATGCATTGAAATCGAGAATGAAAATTACATCTGCCTGCTCAATTGCTTCTGCTGCTTTTCTCCTTTTATAATCTGCAATAGTGATTTTTTTGGCTTCGGGCATCCATTTTAAAAATTTTGGAAAATCGTTGGGAACAATTACCTCCGGACTCAGACCTTTTGCTTTCAGATAATGTTTTAAACCAAGTGAAGAACCAATCGCATCGCCATCGGGATTGTAATGAGTGATGATGACGATTTTGTTTTCGGGTGTTAAAAGTTGGTTGATATCTAAAAGTTCGGAAGGTGTGAACATAAATTTTTGCTTTTTGCAAAGGTAGGGTTTTGGAGTCAGATGTCCGAGGTCCGAAGCTGGAAGAATGATGTATTGTGGAAAAGTTTGGAATTGGCACTAACAGATATATTAAGATTGAAGTCTCTCGCTGATTTGGCGGGTTATGCAGATTTTTTATTTAGCTACGCTTTTTTGTTAACACCTGTCTGCCGACAGGCAGGGATTTGCACAGAGTTTTCTGAGTCGCGGAGCGACGAAATATTGGTAGAACAATTGTTAATTTAGAAAAGGGAGCGCCGGAGGTGCGACATCTTGGTTTTGTTTTCTGATTGAGTTATTATGCCACGAATGCACAGATTTTGATAGATGGGCGTTTATCAAAATTTATTACTTTGTAATTAACGTTCTTTCTGATGACTGCGGCGACTGTCGTTTTGCGTGAGCGATAGTAGCGGAAAACCTTTTTTTTGCGAAGGAAAATGCATTGGTAAAAAAAGATTGCAGCCGGATAGCGCGACCCGAATGACTGAACGGAGGCGCTCGCTGCACTCGCGCCGGAGAGATGGAATAAGGGACACGCCCAAATTAAGAGTGTGAGAGTTGGGGAGTGATGAGTTGGTGAGTTTTCGATTTCGAGAATATAAAACTATGCTGCGAGAAGTTGAGATATTTTTGAAATTTAATTTGTGGGTTTTAAAAATATTTGTATTTTTGCAGTCTGAAAATCAAGATACAGTTTTACACTAAAGATATTAGAAATGAGCAAAAGAACATTCCAACCATCAGAAAGAAAGAAGAGAAACAAACACGGTTTCAGAGAAAGAATGTCTACGCCGAACGGTAGAAGAGTTTTGGCTGCAAGAAGAGCAAAAGGCAGAAA
Source organism: uncultured Chryseobacterium sp. (assembly GCA_964588705.1). Taxonomy (GTDB): domain Bacteria; phylum Bacteroidota; class Bacteroidia; order Flavobacteriales; family Weeksellaceae; genus CAZPQV01. The sequence goes on along the minus strand of CAZPQV010000009.1, from coordinate 7,124 downwards.
GAGTTTGACCGTTAGTGCTGTACGCGCTAAGAGATAATTCTTCAATTATCATATACAACTATGCTTGAAAAAGAAATTTTTCAAGCATTTTTTGTTGTTAAAATTTGCTAAAAGTTAGTGAAACAAGTAAATAATTATTTACTTTTGAAACTTAATCATCTGAAGAAAATTAGAGAAGACAATGCCGCACAGTAATATTTCAGGCGACAACATTATCAGCCTGCAAAATGCCCGAATTGCACAGAAAAATTTCACGGTTCTTACCGATGTCAACCTCAATATAAAGAAAGGCCGATTCTGCTATCTGATCGGAAAAACAGGCTCCGGAAAAAGTTCATTACTGAAAACTCTTTACGGCCACATCCCTTTACAGCAGGGTGCAGGAAGCGTTGCCGGTTTCGATTTGGCACACCTGAAAATGTCGCAAATCCCGGATTTGAGAAGAAGACTGGGTATCGTTTTCCAGGATTTCCAACTGCTTTCTGACAGAACGGTGGAAAAAAATCTGAAGTTCGTCCTTGAAGCAACCGGCTGGAAAGACAAAACCAAAATCGACGACAGAATTAACGAGGTCCTTGGAAGCGTAGGCATGAAAAGCAAGAAGCACAAAATGCCACACGAACTTTCCGGTGGAGAACAGCAGCGTGTAGCCATTGCGCGTGCACTTCTGAATCATCCGGAACTGATTTTGGCAGATGAACCTACTGGAAACCTGGATCCTGAAACTTCTAACGAAATTATGACACTCTTGAAAAGAGTGGCCCAAGAACACAATTCGGCCGTGGTGATGGCAACACACGACTATCATATGATTCAAAATTTTCCGGGAGAAGCCATAAAGTGCGAAGACGGCGGCGTTACCGTAATGGAAACGACTGAACTTTTTGAATAAGATAAAAGAACATATAAAATCGAAATCCCGGAAATCCGGGATTTTTTATTTTTTGAAAACGTGAAAATCTTTGGTGAGCTCGAGATACTGCTCAGAATAAACTCGCGGACTTTTTTCTATGATAAATTCTTCTTCTTTCAAAATACTTTGATTAGGAGAAAACTCTAAAACTAATCTTTTCGGTTTGGAGTCCTTGATGCCGTAAATTGTTATTTTTCTAATTAAATTGAATTGAAACTGTTGCGCTTCTTTTATAAATTCCTCTCCGGAAGAGAAAGGAATGATTACTGATAGAATGGCATTTTCAGCGAGCAGCTCAGAAGATTTCTTTATTAAATCCGTAAAGCCAAGTTCAACTTTTTGCCTTGCCAGAATATCTTTTTCAGATTCGTTTTCTTCAAAATATGGAGGATTTGATACAATTAAATCAAACTTACTTTTCGTTTCAAAAGTTTTGAAATCAGCACTAATTACTTTTAATCTTTCTGAAAATGGAGAACTGCTGAAATTTCCTCCTGCAAGCATTGCTGAATCCTCATTAATATCAAGCGCGGTAATTTCTGCTTTGGGATTTCTTTGGGCAATCATCAGCGAAATCAAACCGGTTCCGGCGCCGACTTCAAGAATTTTATTTGCTTTAGAAACATCAGATAATGCACCAAGCAAAACACCATCGGTGCCGACACGAAAAACTTTTTCGGATTGTTGAATCGTAAATTTCTGAAAAACAAAAGGCTTCATCAGATATTGGCAGGAAGTGAAATGGTAAATTTCGTTCCGCGGCCGACTTCAGAATTTACGGTGATTTTCCCTTTGTAATCTTCCACCATTTTCTTTACCATCGTTAACCCCAGCCCCATTCCTGAATTTTTGGATGTGAAATTTGGCTCAAAAATTCTTTCGAATCTTTCCTCAGGAATCCCAACACCGTTATCTTCTACCGAAACAGTAATCCATTTCTGAACCTTCTCCAAATCAACATTGATCATTAGTTTGCGGTCTTCTGCCGCCGCTTGTTGCGCGTTGGAGATGAGATTGACTAAAATCCGGTTCAGGTAGATTTTATCCATTTTTATCTGAATATCATCGTGATTTGCATGAATAAAAATATTCTCTTCACTGAAAATCCTAACAATTCCGGCGACTTCGCGGTTTAGACTAAAGATCTCGTCGTGCTTTTCCGGTAACTGCGCAAACTGAGAAAACGCTGAAGCTACAGTTGCAATCAAGTCAATTTGCTCTACCAAAGAATCTGACATATTATTTACCTTAGTTACTACATCAGGATCGTTTGGATCAAATTTTCTTTTGAAATTCTGAATGTTCAGTTTCATTGGCGTTAGCGGATTTTTCACTTCATGGGCTACCTGTTTTGCCATCTCTCGCCACGCTTTTTCCTTTTGAATGTAAGCGAGTCTTTCCTTCTGATCTTCGATTTTCACAATCATCTTATTGTAAGAATCCACAAGACTTTTCAATTCATCGTTTTTGTAATACCTAATAGGACGCATCGCCTGATCAAAAAGCGTGAGACGGTTGATGAGATCCGAAAATTTCGTGAGTTTACTGGTCAGGTTTTTAGAAATATACCAACTCAGCCAAACACTGAAAAAAATTAGTAACAAACTGATAAGAACAATATACTTCATGTATTTGTTCATCACACTCAAATAAGCAGAATCACTGTGGTAATATGGGAAATAAACGATACCAATAGGCTCCAGCATATTGTTTTTCAGAATCATATACGAAGAAACAACATTGGCCTGCAGATTCTGATCATAGGTTTCAACATCCACCCTTTTATCGCTTCCCAAAACTCTGTTAATCATATTTATGGGAAGAGATTTCTGTGGTACGAGCTGCTGATCTTTATTGGAAATAATGTAATTACCTTTGAGGTCATAAATAATGACATCTGATTTAGAAATATCAGAAATTTCAAAAATTTTATTTCCAAGAATCACAGAAAGGTCTTCGGTATTTACTTCGGTATGGCTTACCGCATAATCAAGAGACGCCATCAAAGCATCCGATTTTCTCAACTGATCGGTTTTACTCTGCTCAATAGCATTGGTTTTTAAAAGATAATACGAAAGACCGGCGGAAATACTAATACTCAGAAGACAGACAATGATAAATCCTCCAAATATCCTGTTGCGCAAGCTATATCCCTTATATTTACTAAACGGCATTCTGCTTCGTTAATAGTTTTGCTATATATTTTCCTATGATATCAAATTCGAGGTTTACTTTATCACCGGGTTTTAAATATTTCAAATTCGTAAATTCCCAAGTGTATGGAATAATCGCTACTGAAAACTGAAAATCTCCGCTGTCGGCCACTGTAAGACTAATACCATTCACCGTTACCGAACCTTGCGGAACGGTTATAAAACTCCCCTCTTCATCGTATTTTACCGTGATATAATAACTTCCCTCTTTATTTTCGATAGCAATTATCTCGCCAGTTTTATCTACGTGTCCCTGAACGATATGTCCGTCAAGACGGCCATCCATCTTCATGCAGCGCTCAAGATTTACCACCGTTCCTTCATGCCAGTCTCCAAGATTGGTTTTCTCCAGGGTTTCATCAATAGCATTTACCACATACTGATCTCCCGAAATCTCTACCACCGTAAGACAGCAACCATTGTGCGCCAGACTCTGATCGATTTTAAGTTCATTTGTAAACGGGCAACTCATTGTAAAATTGATATTCGTTCCCTTTCTTTCAATTTTCTCTACCGTTCCTGTCGCTTCAATTATTCCCGTGAACATAAGATTGTTTTTGTTAAATTTGTATCTTTATAAATTCTTCCCAAAGATACTAATTATCTAAACATCAAAAAGTGAGAGTCGGCATATCTGTAGGCGATTTCAACGGAATCGGTCCCGAGATTATTATGAAGGCTTTAAACGACAAAAGCATCACCGATTATTTCACGCCAATCATCTTTGCATCCGGTAAACTTTTCACTTACCAGAAAAATATTTTTAAACTTCAGCTGAATTTTAATTATATCACCGATGCATCGCAGGCGCAGCCCGGAAAACTCAACATGGTGAATCTTTGGAAGGATAATGTAAATGTAGATTTGGGAAAACCATCCGAAGAATCCACAAAAATGGCCATCGATTCGCTGGAAGCAGCAACAGATGCTTTAACGAAAGGAACCATCGACGTGTTAATTACCGCTCCTATCAATAAGGATGAAATGATGAAACAGGGCTTTAAACACGCGGGACACACCGGATTTTTGGAAGAAAAATTCGGTAAAAAAGGATTGATGTTTTTAGTAACTGATGATTTAAAAGTTGCCGTTTCTACACACCACATCCCTATTTCGGAAGTTGCGGGCAATATCAGTAAAGAGAAAATTAAAAAGCAGATAAAATTGCTGAATCAGTGCCTGATTGAAGATTTTCAGGTTCAGAAGCCAAAAATTGCTGTCCTTGGATTAAATCCTCACTCCGGAGATGGCGGTGCAATCGGAAAAGAAGAAATCGAAATTATAGAACCTGCCATCAACGAACTGTTTGATAATGGAATAATGGCTTTCGGACCGTTTCCGGCAGACAGTTTTTTCCAGCCAAATAAATACAGAAGCTACGATGCAGTTTTAGCGATGTATCATGATCAGGGACTTGCGCCTTTCAAAACACTGGCTTACGAAGACGGCGTAAATTATACCGCTGGATTGCCTTACATCAGAACTTCTCCGGATCACGGCGTTGCGTATGATATTGCAGGACAAGGCATTGCAGATGAAAGAAGTTTTTCTGAAGCTATTTTCTGCGCAATAAAAATCTATAAAAACAGGTCAGAATATAACGATCTGATGACCAACCGACTGCAGCCGAGAAGAAACTCTAATGACAATGGTGTGGACGAAGATCTGCCGGAAGAATCAGAAAACTAATAAATTAAAGAATAATATTTTTTGTAAAGAACTAAAACCTTGAACTTTAAACATTAAATTTTAAACTAAAAAATATTTGCTAATTCAAAATAATTGCATATTTTTGCAACCTCATTTTATGGACAAGTTTAGAAACTACGAAGTTGTATTTTCCGGACTTAAAAACGGGAAACACGAGTTCCAATTTGAGATAAATAAAGCGTTCTTTGAACTTTTTGAGACTGAACAGGAATTTACAAATCCAAGAATTACAGCAGATATTCTGCTGGATAAGCACACCACTTTTCTTGAATTCTGGATTAAAACAAGCGGTCTTGTCACTTTAGTGTGTGATATTACCAATGAAGAATTTGATTATCCGATTGAAAACGAAATCAAAGTTCTTGTAAAATTCGGGGAAGAATATGATGACAGTAACGAGGAAGTGATTACCATTCCGGAAACGGACCACGCCTTCAACGTTGCACAACTGATTTATGAAGATGTCATTTTATCAATCCCGATGAAAAAGATTTCACCAAATGTGGATGAAGAAGACCTGGAAATTCTTGATAAATACAGTCCGAAAGAAACAGAAGAAGCCAACGATGAAAGCAGCGAAGAAACTGTAGATCCGCGTTGGGAAGCTTTGAAAAAATTAAAAGATAAAAATTAAGAAATAAATAGTTTAAATATGGTGAGATGATGAATCTCATCGCTCATCAAAAAATTATTAAAAATGGCACATCCAAAGAGAAGACAGTCGAGCACAAGAAGAGACAAGAGAAGAACTCACTATAAAGCAGAAGTTCCTCAATTGGCTAAAGATGCAACGTCAGGCGAACTGCACCTATATCACAGAGCGCACTGGCACGAAGGAAAACTTTACTACAGAGGAAAAGTAGTAATGGAAAAAGAAACTGAAACATCTGAAGAAAACTAAGAAATCTTAGAAAATCTTCATTTTCATACAAAAACCACTCAATTTTAATAAAAATGAGTGGTTTTTTGTTGTTTTTTTGTAATTTTGGACAATATTCAAATAACAAATTATGGACATTAGAGACATCCAAAACCTGATTAAGTTTGTATCTAAAGCTGAAGTATCAGAGGTAAAATACAAAACTAAAGATTTCGAAATCACCATTAAAACTCCACTTGGCGGAAATGACAATGTAAATTTCGTTCCTCAACCACAAGTTTATCATGCTGCACCACAGGCTGCTGCTCCTGTTGCCGCTGCTGCCGCTGCCGCACCTGCTGCAGAAAAAACAGAATCTGCAGACGACAGCAAATACGTTACCATCAAATCTCCAATGATTGGAACTTTCTACAGAAAACCTTCTCCGGATAAAGATCCTTTTGTAAACGTTGGTGATTCTGTAACCGATGGAAAAGTAGTTTGCGTAATCGAAGCGATGAAACTGTTCAACCAAATTGAGTCTGAAGTTTCAGGAAAAATCGTGAAGATCCTTGTGGATGATGCTACACCGGTAGAATACGATCAACCACTATTTTTGGTAGATCCTTCTTAGTATGAATGATGAGTGATGAGCGATAATTGATATCAATCATTTTCAATTTCAAAATTCATAATTCATAATTCATAATTAAAATAAGATGTTCAAAAAAATATTAATTGCCAACCGTGGCGAAATTGCAATGCGTATTTTGCGCACGTGCAAAGAAATGGGAATAAAAACAGTTGCGGTTTATTCCACTGCCGACAAAGACAGTCTTCACGTAAGATTTGCAGACGAAGCCGTTTGTATTGGTCCGGCAATGAGTAAGGATTCTTACCTTAAAATTCCAAATATTATTTCTGCAGCAGAAATCACCAATGCAGATGCTATTCATCCGGGATACGGGTTCCTTTCAGAAAACGCCAACTTCTCCAGAATTTGTGAGAAAAACGGAATAAAATTCATCGGTGCAACTCCTGAGCAGATTGAAAAAATGGGAGACAAAGCCAATGCCAAAGCGACCATGAAAGCTGCAGGTGTTCCTTGTGTTCCAGGTTCAGACGGTTTGATTGAATCTTATGACCAAGCTGCAAAAATCGCTGAAGAAATCGGATATCCGGTAATGATTAAAGCGACTGCCGGAGGTGGTGGTAAAGGTATGCGCGCCGTTTGGAAAGCAGAAGACCTTAAAGATCATTGGGAATCAGCCATTCAGGAAGCCGTTGCTGCATTTGGAAATGGTGGAATGTATATGGAAAAACTGATTGAAGAACCACGTCATATTGAAATTCAAATTGCGGGAGATCAGTTCGGAAAAGCGTGCCACCTTTCAGAAAGAGACTGCTCCATCCAAAGAAGAAATCAGAA
>CAZPQV010000008.1:0-51250 GCA_964588705.1 uncultured Chryseobacterium sp. | reverse complement strand
AACTCGCGACCCTCAGCTTGGAAGGCTGATGCTCTACCAACTGAGCTACTTCCGCGAAAATATTTGTGGGAGGAGGTGGACTCGAACCACCGAACCCGAAGGAGCGGATTTACAGTCCGCCGCAATTGCCGCTATGCGATCCTCCCAAGTTTCCGAATTCAATTCAGTAGAGCCGAAAGAGGGATTCGAACCCACGACCCCGAGATTACAAATCACGTGCTCTGGCCAACTGAGCTATGGAGGCAAATAGATTTCAAAAGAACGCTTCCTCTTTTTTCTAGTGCATATATAAGATTGTTTTTTTGAAATCTACAAATTTAAACGCTAAATTTTTGATTATTTTTTCTAAGCGAGTTCTTTTTTCTTGATTAGCAACTTTTTAGCAGTATCCACACATTGGTCTACACTCTCTTCAAAGCTGCCTGCGGTTTTCTTTACCACGATATCATCACCCGGAACTACAAGACGGATCTCTGTAGTTTTATTTTCCTTATCATTAGAATTTTCAACTTTCAAATACACCTGGCACTCCAAAATTTTGTCGTAAAATGTTCCAAGTTTGCTTACTTTTTTATCGATATGTTCTTCTAAAGGTTGGTGCGGGGTAAGACCCATCGCCTGAACTGTAATTTTCATAATTTAATACTTTTTAAAATTTAACATTTAACGGTCGCGCCGTTCCTACTTTTCTTTTTTTGCTCTTGGATGAGCATTGTTAAATACTTTCTTCAGCTGTTCGATATTGGCACTGGTGTACACTTGCGTGGAAGCGAGACTCGAATGCCCCAAAATAGACTTCACTTTAGAAATTTCAGCCCCATTTCCAAGGACGTGAGTCGCAAAACTGTGTCTTAAGATATGAGGGCTTTTTTTCTGCTTCGAAGTTACAATACTAAGGTAGTTATTTACCGTTAAATATACAAACTTTTCATTCAGTTTTTTACCGTTATCATTGATAAAGAAATAAGAACTGTATTCCGGTAAAGGGGTTCTTATTTCTACAAATTTTTTAAGCTCAGCCAAGAGTTCATCGGACACAGGAACGATTCTCATCTTATTTCCTTTACCAATAACGCGCAGTTCTTTCTTGGAAAAATCTACATTTTCGAACAGAAGATTGCAAAGTTCGGCTTTACGCATTCCGGTTTGATAAAGCGTTTCTACAATCAGTTTTTTCAGTAGATTTTCTTCTGAATTATAATCCGGATTTTCCTGAAGATTAAGCATTTCCTCTCTTGAAAAAGGAATTTGTTTTTCAGCATAAAATTTCAGGGCTTGAATGCTTTCCATCGGTGAAACTTTTACTTCACCAATTTTTAAAAGAAAAAGATAAAAACTGCGAAGTGTAGAAAGTTTACGATTGATGCTTCGCTTGGAAAAATTATTTTCAGAAAGATGAACCATAAAGTTGCGCACCACTTTTTTTCCGGCCTGCGAAAGCTTGTCATGACCTTCACTTTCCATCACAAAACTGAGAAAATCCTGCAAATCACGGCGGTAACTTGTTACGGTATGTGCAGAGTAGCGTTTTTCAACGGCAACGTATTCCAGAAATTTATCAATCATAGAAAATAAAAAATCACTCTCCAAATATAACATTTAGAAAGTGATTTTAGTATAAGTTGATCAAAAAGACGGCTTATGCCTGCTCTTCTCTGCTCGCTTCTCTTTGTTTATGAGCTGCTTTTGCTATTTTAGCTCTTTTAGTTACAGAAGGTTTTACGAACTGTTGTCTTGATCTTAGCGAACGTACAACACCAGTTTTATCAAATTTTCTTTTGTATCTCTTAAGCGCTCTGTCGATAGACTCTCCGTCTTTTACTGGAATTATTAACATATTTTACATCTCATTTTGGACTGCAAAAATAAAAATAATTTTTATACTGGCAAAATTTTTTAATGCTGGATGCAGGATGCGGGATGCTGGAAGTTTTGAATAGCCAATTAATAGGGAACTCCTCAACATATAATAATTTTATAAAAATATTAAAATACATCTGACATCCATCACCCAACATCCCGCAATTTTCACTAATTTGCGTTAACTATGGAAAACTCAAAACAATATACCGCTATCAATGCTTCTGCAGGCTCCGGAAAGACTTATACACTAGTACAGAGAGTTCTGATGATTTGTCTTCGCTACGAAAAGCAGCACGATGCTATAAAACATATTCTGGCGCTTACCTTCACCAATAAAGCCGCCAACGAAATGAAGGAAAGAATTCTGAAATGGTTGAAAGATTTCACAAAACCAAATTATGAGGAGAATGAGGATTTAAAAAAAATTAAGGAAGCTTTACAGGATCAGAACATTCGTGTTACGATGAAAGATTTGCACGAGCGTTCGCAGAAAGTTTTGGATTATATTCTGCACAACTACTCCACTTTAAATATCGGAACGATTGATAAATTCAACGCAAGATTGGTGCGAAGTTTTTCTTATGAATTGGGATTGGCACACCAGTTTAATCTCGAAATACAAAGCGAACCTTTTCTGATTGAAGCCGTAGATAAAATGCTGGATGAAATTGGCGGAAACGATTTGATTTCTGACGCTTTTATGGATTTTGTAAATTATAATCTTGATAACGATGAACGTATCAGCATCAATAAATCACTTTATAATAAAGCCAAACAGTTTGTAAGCGACATCCATTACGAGGAGCTGAAAAGCAATGCAGATTTTGATTGGGAAGCTTATGAAAAGGCAAAGAAAATCCTCAGAGACGAAATTTCAAAACATAAGAAAGAAGCTTTTGAGCTCGCAAAAAAGTCCCTGAAATTAATTTCTGACAACGGCTTATCTGAAGAAGACTTCCAGGGAAAATCAAATGGAATTGCAGCATGGTTCAAAAAATATTTGGCTTATATAAATAAAAGGGCAGATAAATTTCCATTTTCCGGATCTGTCGAAGCTTATTTAAAGCTTACGACCTCAAAAGATCCGGTTGTGATCAATTCTATTGAAAATATTATCAGCGAGTTAATTAGTAACCGGGCGCAAATTATTGATCATTATATTCAGGAAAGCAAAAAATCAAAAATTCTCTCCGAGTTACTTCCGTTAAAAATCAATAAAGAAATTCAGGAAAAACTGAATGAAATCGAAGAAGAAAACGATTTGGTTCTGCTCTCAAAATTCAATGTTTTAATTAATGAAAATCTGAAAAATGAGCCCTCAAATTTCATTTATGAAAAAATAGGAACAAGATACCAGCATTTCTTTTTTGATGAATTTCAGGATACTTCGAAAATGCAGTGGCAAAATATGCTGCCGCTAAAAGATCATACGGTTTCATCGGAAGGCCATTCATTCACTTTGGTTGGCGATCCTAAGCAAAGCATTTACCGTTTCCGCGGTGGCGACAGCGAACTGATGCTGAATATCCTTCATGAAAAAGATGTCAACGTAGAAGTTTTAGGAGAGAACTGGCGAAGCGCAATAAATATTGTAGCGTTTAATAACGAGCTTTACGAATATATTGCAACGGGACTTGCATCAGATCATAAAGAACTATTCACGAAAAAAGCCAAACAGATTCCGCAGAAAAAATTTCTTGGAAGAGTAAAAATAAACCTGTCACCATATACCTCGAAAGGTGATGATTTCGGCATCAGTTCAGCGGAGCAAATGCACAGGAATATTCAGGAATGTATTGATAATGGTTTTAAGTTTTCAGACATCACCATTCTTTGCAGAACCGGAAAGGAAATTCAGAAATATTCCCAGCTTTTAGGCAGTAAAAAAGTAAATTATTTCGGCAAAGAAGATTATATAAAAACCATTTCCGAAAAGGGACTTACACTCGATTTATCCAATACTCTAAAAGCACTAATTGAATTTCTTAAATGGGAAGTTCAGCCAAAAAACCGTCAGTTTATCATTAAAGCACTTTACTATCTGAATAAACTTGGAAGAATTGAAATTTTGGATTTCTCGAAGGATATTTTAGAACTTTTAGAGATAAAAAATGACAGAAAACTGCTTGAAACTATAGAAACCAAATACCGTTTAAAGCTCTCCCAAAAGGACATCCCAAATCTCAATCTGTACAATTATATCGAATATTTCGTACATGAATTTGCTGTAGAAGGTAAAGAAACTGATTTCCTGCTCAACTTCCTGGAGAACCTGTACAACTTCACTCAAAATGCCGGAATGACGGTAAAAGATTTTATTAAATTCTGGGACGAAGAGGCGCATGACGAATCAATTCAGGCGAGCGAAAATGTAGACGCCATCAATATGATGACGATTCACGCCGCAAAAGGTCTGGAGTTTCCTGTCGTGTTCCTGCCGATGAAAAATGCCCATAAAGATGCAAAATTTAATGAGTGGTTTAATCTGGAAGGATTTGATGAACTGAAATCTGTAAACATCAGAGCTTTTAATAAAGATATTGCAAACCTTGATGATAACCTTGCCGTCTTTAATGAAGAGAATACTTATAAAAATAAAATCGACCGTTTCTGCATACAATATGTTGCAACGACGCGACCTGTGGAACAGCTGTTTCTATACATTCAGCGACCAAGTAAACCTGAATCGAACAATCTCGAAATATTTGATTTTATACAGACTAAAAACCCTGAGAATCTTGATGAATTCGATATCTATCCGGAAGTGGACGGTTCATTCAGAAAAATTATAAAAGAGAAGGAAAAAGAAGACGAAAAGAAAAAGGAAACGATGGATATTCAATCGCTTTCGAAAGCTCCGGAAGCAAAAGAAAACATCAGAATTGCAACACCTTCTAAAAGCTATCAGAACACGAAAGAATCGGTACGAATTGGGATTTTTGTGCATGAGATTTTAGAAAAAATAAACTCGGAAAAGGATATTGATTTTGTGCTTCAGCAGTATATTCTTGAAGGAACCATTACCGAAACTGAAAAAGTAGAAATTGTTGATAGAATTCTGAACGTCATTCGCGACGAAAACTATTCAAAATATTTTGATGAAAATCTCTCGGTGATCAATGAAAAAGAAATCATGATTTCTGAAAATGGCGAAACCGAAATATTCCGTCCGGACAGAATGGTGCAAACCGAAAACGGACTCATCATCATCGATTTTAAAACCGGAGCCGAACACGAGAAATACGAAAAACAGGTTGAAACCTACCGTGAAATAATGGAAAAAACCGGTAGAAAAGTTGCGGGAACGGAGATTATCTACGTTTAAAAACTTGTCGAATTGATATAAAAAAGCTCCGAAATTCGGAGCTTTTTATTATTTACTGTTCTGCAGCCGGATCAAAAACCCTTTGTCCCAATTCCTGATCGAAAAGGTATAATGCTGATGGATTGTCCTTCACCATTTTAATTTTAGAAACTAAAAGAGAAGCCGAAGATTCTTCTTCTACCTGCTCGTTGATGAACCATTGCAGAAATGAGGTTGTTGCAAAATCACCTTCGTCGTTCGCCGCTTTTACAATTGCAAAAATACTTTTTGTAACTACTTTTTCGTGCGCTAGTGCTTTTTCGAAAACATCGGTTTCGCTTTCGAATTTACTCTCCGGTTTATCGATTCCACTTACCACGATATCTGCGCCAACATCGGAAAGATAATCGAATATTTTCTCAGCGTGCATCAGTTCTTCTTTGTACTGAACTCTAAAATAATTAGCAATTCCCTCCAAATCTCTTGCGGCAAACCAAGCCGACATTGCCAGATAATATTGTGCTGCAAACTGCTCTTTCGCGATTTGCTCGTTCATTAATTTCGCAATTTTCTTACTTACCATAATCTATAATTTACAATCTGAAAGATACCATTTTTCGGCAAAATAAAAAAACAAAAAAGGGCGGAAATAAATTTCCGCCCGAACCATTAAAAAAATAAAATTATGAACTTAAGTAAGCAAAGGTTGCTCTTCTTTTATATTTATTTTACAGCAGGCCTGTTCATCATTCTTTTGCCCTGCATGCCTTGTTTTTGCATTTTGTGTCCTTTAGAGCTTTCCATTACTCTTTGGTTTCTTTTCTGCATATGCTTCTGCATATTCTCCTGTTTTTTAGTTTGCCATTTTGCATACTGTTCAGGAGTTAGGATTTTTCTCATTTCATCGTCCATCTGCTGCTTATCCTTTTTATAACCTTCCATTCTTTGCTTTCTAAGCGCCTGATCCTGCATTCTTTCCTGCTCACGTTTTGCCCGATACTTTTCGTGGATGGCTTTCAACTGTTCTGTCTGTGCCTGCGATAAGTTTAGGTCCTTTTGCATCTGAGCCATATGTTCTGCTCTTTTCTGCTCCATCATCGCTTTTCTTTCCTGTGGGTCTTTTTTAGCCGGCATTTGAGTCTGTTGCGCCATTGCAAATGCTCCAAATCCCAGTACTGCCACTAATAGTAATTTTTTCATATTATTTAGATTTACTTATTCTGTTTTCTATTTCTTTGATAGAAAACGACAAGTAAAGTTAAACTCAGAAATCATAAATTTTGTTAAAGTTTATTTGAGTATTTAGAAATCAGATTATCAATGATTTGAGCGGTCTCATCTGGAAAATAAACTTCTATAATCTGATCATTTTTAACCCAGGATTTCAGTTTTGTGGGAAATTCTGATTCCTTCCAGATCACGGGAAGGCCAAGTTTCTCCAAAGCAAGCGAATTGCACTGCTGTTCGTACTGGTTCTTCATTGGAACTGAAAGTACTTTTTTCTTTAAAAATAAAGCTTCGGCAGGACCTTCAAAACCGCCGCCTGTCAATAATCCATTACAACTTGCTAGAGATTTCTGAAACTTTTCGTTATTGACCGGAAAAATTTCAGCATTATCTTTTAAATAATGATTTTTTGAATGTTTGGAGAAAATCTCCCATTTGGTATTGGGAAATTTATTAATCTGACTGATAATAAATTCATCCGAATAAGCCGGAAGATAAACCGTATAATGTCCGAGGTTTTCCGTTTTTAAATTTCTGATTTCCGAACGAATCACCGGAGTATTGATAAAATTATCATATCTTTCGAAATGGAAAGCAACATGCGCATTCGTAGGTGCATAATTATTCATAATAATTTTTCCCCAATGAAATCCTTTCAGTTGTGGTGTTTTATTGGAAACATACGCTGACTGATGGCTCAGCGAAACATTTTTCTTCCCTTTGAATTTGCAGCTCCAGGCACAAACCGGTTCAAAATCGTTAATCACTAGATCGTAATTGTGCACCGGTAAATTTTTGCAGTCTTTAATGAACTGAATGATATTGAATTGCTTCCAGGTTTTGAGAAAATCAACACCACCCTTTTCACCAAAAACAAACCCAAAACCATGAAAACGGTATTTCACGGGATCTTCCAAACCAACTTCTGCTTGGGTTCCGCTGATCAGCAAATCGACTTCGCCGTGTCTCTTCAGATGCGGTATGATTTCGCGCGCGCGGCTTACGTGCCCGTTTCCCGTTCCCTGTATTGCGTAGAGTATTTTCATTACGTACGAAGATATCTTAATAATCTATTCAATTGACTTATAATTGGAAAATTAATAATTATTTAAAAAAGAAATTGATTTTTCTACCTCCTTTACTAAACGGGAGATTCAGTTTTTTAAATAAAAAAGACGGAAAAATTCCGTCTTTCATTTTATATATGTTCTGGTGATTGATTATCGTTTACCTTTTCCCTGAGAGTTTCCTCTATTTCCCTGTGCTGCAGCAGATTTACCTTTTGCAGGAGCTGTTCTCACAGTCGATTTTACATTAGAGTTTGATCTTTTAGCTGCATCTTTTCTGTACTCATAAGATCTGTTGTTACCATTGGTTGCTTTTCTGTTCTGAATTGCGTTGTACTTTTGGTTCTGATATCTCTTATGGTTGTTCTTGTTTCGGTTATAAACCGCTACAGGATTCTGTCCTTTATAATATCTGTTTTTGAACTTGGTATATTTATCTTTTCCAAGAATTCTTTCCAACTGTCCGTATCTGTCGTATCTCCACTGATCCGGATTGTTTCCGTAAACTCTGTTCCAGGAATTGTAATCGTCATACTGATTGTTGAGCGCAAAAAGCTGCTGCTTTTGCTGTGGTGTAAGCAGAAGTTCTGCTGCTACTGTTTGCCAGTTGATTCCTGAAATACTGCTTCTGTAATCGTTATAGTAAGCAGACTGTGTATATCCAAATGTAAATGCACCAATTGCAAGTGCTGTAAGTAACTTTTTCATAACTGTTATTTTTTAATTAAATGTAATTTTTTGTTTTTGTAAATTAAATATTCAACTGTTATGCCAAAATTGTAATTAACTGACTATTAAATTAATACAAAAAAATCTTAAACCATTAAGGAATTAAGAGATTAAGATAAATCTTTCTAGAATTATTAAGTATCAAATAAATCTGAAATTAAGCGACATGCACATTTTGCTTTTCAAAATTTATAAAAACTTACATTAACAAATTCCTTAATTTCTTAATGGTTTAAAAAAAAATGCTGGTTTAAACAATAAAAAAAGAGCAGATTTCTCTGCCCTTCTGTTAATACTAACACTAAAAAAATATAATATTATGGAAATGATTTTTCTATTATCTGATTCCTCCGCTTCTCATCCCGGAAGTTCTCGTTCCTGAGCTTGCAGAGTGAGTTGCAGTTCTGTTTCCACTGTCGCTGCTGCTTCTCATTTGCGGAGCTCTTGAAGACTGCACCGATCTGCTTTCTGTTCTTGGCTGCGGCGCCGCACTTCTAAATCCTCCTGTATTGCTTCTCATTCCGGATTCTGCTGATCTTTGTTGCGGTGCAGGAGCACTCATCGTTCTTTGCTGTGGCTGACGGCTTTCGTTTCTCATGCCTTCAGTTCTTGCACTTGAAGAGTTCATCTGCGTATTTCTGTTCACCGTCTGATTATCGTTTCTAAAACCACCAACTCTTGTAGAATTTGTGTTTCCGCTAACTACGGCTCCGGTTCTTTGTGTAGAAGTTCCGGCATTATTCCCTTCTCTGAATCCGTTTGGATTATGCGGATTTCTCGGTTGGTTCCATCCGTATTGGTTTCCTACATTCTGGTGATAAACACGTCTGTTAACCTGGTAAACATTTACATTAACGTGGCGGTATCTTGGCACTACATAGTAAGTGTAGTATCTTGGTCTGTAATAATCTCTCCAGTAATTTACATAATAGGTTACCGGACTGTAGCCATGATAATATCTACTTTGGAAGATTCTGAAAATTCTTGAACCTAAAATTCTTTCCATCGCATAATATCTGTCGTAATACCAACGGTTCGGGTTCATTCTATAATAATCGTTCCACACGTAGAAACTTGGGAACTGGTTGTTCAGTTCAAGAATCATATTCACCTGCCAAGGATTTAGACGCATTTCTCTAAAGAAACGGTTCCAGTTTACCATGCTAATACTTCTGCGGTAATCGTTGTAGAAGCTTCGGTAATAATCATCGGTATAGTAATCGTATGGGTATTCGTAATAATAGTCATCCGGGAAATAATATTCGTCGTCGGCATACCAGCCGCTGTTTGAATAAGTTCCGTTGCTAGGATAATATTGGCTGAATCCTAAAGAGAAGATTCCCAACACCAAAACAGTCAATATCTTTTTCATTTCAATTTTTATTAAATTTTACTTGATCTCACTCTGAAATCTACTTCTTTGATGTGAAAACAAAAAGGAAGTTAAATCGTTTGGTGAAAGTTCTTGAAAGAATTTTTATCAGAATTAAAATAATTTAATTAAAATGTTTAAAATCAAGTGAATGTACTTTTTGTTAACGCAAGGATAAACAAAGATTCTATTTACTTTTATTATCAAATAGTCTTAGACAGACAAAGAAATATCGTTGATATTTTGAGATGAGACACAAACATTGAGAAAAATGCCACGAATACACTAATAAAATTCGTGTATCCGTTGCAAAACAAAAATCAGCATAATCCGCGAAATCTACGTGACATTGTAAACGCAAAGGACGCAATGGTTATTTCCAATTATAATGCTTTTAAGTTCGCAATGGCGCATCAAAGATGCATGACAAAGACCGCTAAAATTTTAATATAAAAGCCACGAATACACTAATAAAATTTGTGCATCCGTGCCAAAACAAAAATCATCATAATCTGCGAAATCTACGTGACATTGTAAACGCAAAGGACGCAATGGTTATTTCCAATTATAATGCTTTTAAGTTCGCAATGGCGCATCAAAGATGCATGACAAAGACCGCTAAAATTTTAATATAAAAGCCACGAATTCACTAATAAAATTCGTGCATTTGTGGCAATAAAATATCTTCAAAATCTGCGTAATCTGTGAAATCTGCGGGAGATAAAAAACAAAAATTAAAAAAGCCACAAATACACCTATTAAATTCGTGCATTCGTGGCAATATCAAAAATCTGCGAGAGCAATACTTAATTTCTTCCGGAATCCCTCACCCAATGTGAAATTTTACCATTGAAATCTTTTTGCTTTGTCAATTCCTCCAAATTAATATGCATCCGGTATCTCCAGTAATGTGGGAAAATCGCCGGCACATTAATTCTCTCATCATCCACATTTTCATTTCTCAACTCATAATCCGTTGCCAAAAACTCCTGAATTGGGAAAATCGCCAGCATCGAATCGTTATACAGATGCTGTTTCATAATAATTTCGGCCAATTCCGGCACCAATTCTCCCGGCGCCGTTCCAAACTGTTTCAGCTGATGGGTGAAATACTGCTGCGTCAATCCGCGGTCTTCAAACCACCATTGGCGAAGCGTTGAACTGTCGTGAGAAGAAACCGTCACCACATTCAGATAAGAAGCATTCGCAGGGTCATACCAAAGAATATTATCCGATGGCATACGCTGAACTTTCAGAGCCGTAATTCCCAATCTGTCCATTACCTGCGGCACACAATCCGGAACGAGGCCTAAATCTTCGCCACAAATCAGCATATCGGTAGAGTTCAGAATTACCGGAAGTTTTTCCATAGCACTCTGATACCAAAGCCCGTCCTGACGCTTGAAGAAATAATCTACATAAAGTTCTTCAATCGCCTGTTTTTCCCAAGCCGTAAGATATTTGAATGAATCTGTTTTAGTAACATTAAATCTTGGGTGATAAACATATTCACCACTTCCTCGGTCTTCCTGAAGGAAAAGCACGTTTGCACAAAGCGAAATCAGTTTATCTTCTGCCCAGTCGTGCGGATGTTTGTCGAAATATTCCCTTAGTTTTCTTTGCGTATTATATTCTTCTTTAAAGGAATATGTTCCGTCGAAATGATTATTCATAAAGTGGTTATGAATCGTATCTCTTTCATACCCGAAATAATCCCAAAGCGTTTGATCGTTGATGTAAGGCTTACAATATCTGTCAAAATTAAATGGAATACTTCTCGCATTGAATTCGTCCATGGTTACCGGAACTGCAGGATAGAAATATCCCAAAATCCCCTGAGTTGCAGAAATCGGCATTCTCCAGATTCGGAAGAATCCAAGAATGTGATCGATTCTCATCGCATCAAAATACTGTTCCAATGCTTTGAAACGGTTTTTCCACCACTTGTAACCATCGGCTTTCATCGCTTCCCAGTTATAAGTAGGGAATTCCCAGTTCTGACCCAAATCCGTAAACTGATCCGGCGGTGCTCCTGCCTGAAAATCCATTCCGAAAAGTTCAGGCTCTGTCCATGCTTCAACAGAGTGACGGTAAATTCCAATCGGCAAATCACCTTTTACAGAAATCCCTAAGCTGTGCGTGTAATCTATCGCATCTTTCAATTGTAAATGAAGCTGATACTGCACCCACATATGAAGCATTGCCGCTTCATAATCTTTATGTTTTGCAGAAAACATTGGCGCCACTTTTCCGGCGATATACTTCTTGTGCGTTTTCCAGTCGTTGAAATTTGGAGTTTTATATTTATCTCTCTGCACACAGAATGCAGCATATGGCAGCAACCATTCTTCGTTATCCTTCTGGAATTTTTTAAAACTTCTGTCTTTCAGAATTTTCTCTTTATTGTTTTCAAAAACCGCAGTTGCATACTTCCATTTTCTGGAAATCATTTGCTCATAATCAATAAGATTCAGGGCGTTGAGTTCTGCTTTCTTAGTTTTAAATTCTTCAACTAAATTTTTCGGTAACTTAAATTCCAGATTTTCGATCGAAAGATATTGAGGATGTAATGCATATACCGAAATCGCCGCATAAGGATAAGAATCCGTCCACGTATAATTTGCCGTTGTATCGTTAATAGGTAAAATTTGAATCACTGAAAGATTGGCTTCTTTCGTCCAGTCTGCCAGTTGTTTCAGATCCGAAAACTCACCAACGCCGAAACCGTTCTCAGTTCTCAGAGCAAAAACCGGAACCGCAACACCAGCAGCATGATACAACTGATAAGACTTATATCTAAAAAAATGATCGGCTTTTACCTGCAGAACATTCTTCTCCAGATTTGGTAAGGCAAATCGGTTTTCGCCATACTCCATATCGAAAATATTTCCAGAAGTAATATCTTTCACACCGTATTTATACTCTACAAAATGTTTTCCTTTAAGCGTTACCGCAGCTTCCCAAATTCCGAAATCGGTTTGCGACATTTCTACAGCATTGTCGTGCCCCCATTTTCCCAGACCTTCGTCGCTGCCAAGAATTACGATCTTCCAGTTCGGATTGTAAAGCGGTGCTTCCAAACGGAAATGATGCGTATGTTTCTTCAGTGGATTTACTTTTTCAGGCTTAAATGTCGGCATTCTGTTTTTCAGAATCTTGTTGTTCAGATAGTTTTCCGGAAAGTTTTTCAGATTCCAGACATCAAAAATCTGAAATTCCTGATACGAATTTGCCAGTTCCAGATGATGAAGTTCGTATTCCTCATCCAAAAGGTTTCCACCTTCATCTACTAGTTGATACTTATAAGAAATATTTTTCGAGAAATAATCTACTTCTGCTTTCCAGTTACTGTTATTGGTATATTCTAAAAAGAAAAGTTTCGGCTCCATTCCTTCTTCGAAAACTATCATTTGTAGTTTTTCGCCTGGTTTTGTGCCGAAATTGATATTAAAATAAAGTTTCATAACTATAATATTTTTTTTCAGAGTCCAAAGTTAAGCACTTTCATAGAATTAAACCAATTTTACAAGTGTTTTTTGAATTAAATTTTTAATGCTTATAAATTGATTATCAATTAAATACAAATACAATTAAATTGTTCACGAAAAATTAATGGAAAATGTGCTGTAATATGAGGATCAGTTGTGAAAAGTCTCGAAATTTTGATTAAAAAGGGTAATATAAAACACACTTTGTCATTCCGTAGGAATCTCAGCCGACAAAACCATACCGTTTAGATTCTTACAGAATGACAAGATTAAGGCTAATGCTTATGGTTGAATTTATAAAAATCTGCTTTCTCTATTTCAATTTCAACCAAAACCAACAAAAAAACCTCTCAAATCGAGAGGTTTATATTATTTAATTTTGTTTTTAATTTAAAGCGTACGTGGTTCCGTCCTTACCATCTTTCAGTTCGATGCCCTCTGCAAGCAGCTTATCGCGAATCTGATCTGAAAGTTCCCAATTTTTTGCTTTTCTCGCCTGATTTCTCAATTCAATCAAAACCTGAAGTGTAGAATCCAGTTTAGTGTTGTTATTTTCCTCTAGCTGCTGAAGCCCCAAAACATCAAATACAAAGGCATTAATGGTAGTTTTGAAATCTTCCAAATCCTCAGCTGTAATCGTTTCTTTATTCTCTTTCAGGTTGAAAATAAATTTCACAGCTTCAAATAAATGGGCAATCAGAATCGGTGAGTTGAAATCGTCTGTTAATGCATCGTAGCATTTCTGTTTCCATTCCTTCAGGTCAAAAGTCGTAGAACCTGAAACTTGAAAACCGAAACTTGAAACTAATTTCACCGCTTCCATCAAACGTTGGAAACCTTTTTCGCTCGCACCCAAAGCTTCATTAGATAAATCAACTACACTTCTGTAATGTGCCTGAAGGAAAAAAAATCTCACTACAGACGGATGAAATGCCTTATCGAAGAAGTTATTTTCTCCTGTAATCAGCTCCATCGGAAGGATTGTATTTCCAGTGGATTTACTCATTTTCTGTCCGTTCATCGTCAGCATATTGGCGTGCATCCAATAGTTTACAGGCGAAGTTCCGTTGCAGGCCGTTCCCTGTGCAATTTCACATTCGTGGTGTGGAAATTTCAAATCCATTCCTCCTCCGTGAATATCAAATTTATCTCCCAAATATTTCGTGCTCATCGCTGTACACTCCAAATGCCACCCCGGAAATCCTTCTCCCCAAGGCGAAGGCCATTTCATAATATGTTCAGGTGAAGCGTTTTTCCAAAGCGCAAAGTCCTGAGGGTTTTTCTTTTCACTTTGTCCGTCCAAATCACGGGTGTTGGCAATCAGCTCATCAATATTTCTTTTGCTGAGCTCTCCGTAATTGCCCCCTTTTTCGTTATATGCACGAACATCAAAGTAAACAGAACCATTACTTTCATAAGCATAACCCTTCTCAATCAACAACTTAGTGAGCTCAAGCTGTTCTATGATATGTCCGGTTGCCGTTGGTTCAATATTTGGTGGAAGCATATTGAACAGCTTCAGAACATTATGAAAATCAACGGTATACTTCTGAACGATTTCCATCGGCTCCAGCTTTTCAAGTCGTGACTGCTTTACAAAACGGTCATTCTCTACTGTGCCGTCGTCGGTTAAGTGTCCGGCATCAGTAATATTTCTTACGTAACGTACTTTATATCCCAAATGCATCAGCGTTCTGTAAATGAAATCGAACGACATAAATGTGCGCACATTTCCCATATGTACGTTGCTGTAAACCGTCGGTCCGCAGACATACATCCCAATGTTGCCGTCAAGTATCGGTTTAAAATCTTCTTTTTCGCCGGAAAGCGAATTGTATATTTTGAAATTCATTTCTTTTGAGTTTGAAAAGTTGATGTTGTTTGATGTTGTTGATCCTGTTCTAACCAAGTCAAACCAAATCAAACAATAAAACATTAATCCAGTTTCGCGTGGCTTCCTACATAATGCAGGAACTCCTGTCTGGTAATAGGATTAGTACGGAAAATTCCGCTGAGTTCAGCAGTAATCGTGGAACTCGCCGTATCTTTAATTCCGCGACAGTTTACGCAAAGATGCTTTGCATCGATAATACAGGCAACATCTACCGTTCCAAGCGCTTCCTTCATAGCATCTACAATCTGCATCGTAAGTCTTTCCTGAACCTGTGGACGTTTGGCATAATAATCTACAATCCGGTTGATCTTAGAAAGCCCGATCACTTCCCCATTGGAAATATAAGCGACGTGTGCTTTGCCGATAATTGGCAGGAAATGGTGCTCGCAAAAAGAATATACGGTGATATCTTTTTCCACCAACATCTGTCTGTATTTGTATTTGTTGCTGAAAGTGGAAATCCCCGGTTTATTTTCCGGAAGTAAGCCGCCAAAAATTTCTTTCACATACATTTTCGCCACACGCTTCGGTGAATCTTTCAAAGAATCATCGGTCATATCCAGCCCAAGTGTATGCATTATCTCGCCGAAAAGGCCTTCAATTTTAGCTACCTTTTCATCCGGAGAAAGTTCAAAAGCATCCTTGCGAATCGGCGTGTGTTCCTTACCTGTGAAAACGTCGTCGTCGTTATCAAAATTATTCATATAATATTGATTGTTAGAATTGCAAAAATAAGGATTTAAATTTTCCCTGAGAATAATTTAAACAGCTTGTAATGTTTAAAGGATTTTTGATTATCTTTAACTCAGTAAAAAATATTAAAAAAAAGATTAATCTTAAAGAATTTTTTATATTTGCACCATCTTAAACAATAATTAAAAATAATATTACTATGTCAGACATTGCATCAAGAGTGAAAGCTATCATCGCTGATAAGCTTGACGTTGAAGAAACAGAAGTAACTGCAGAAGCTAGCTTCACAAACGATTTAGGGGCAGACTCATTGGATACTGTAGAACTTATTATGGAGTTCGAAAAAGAATTCAATATTCAGATTCCTGATGATCAAGCAGAAAAAATTACTACTGTAGGTCACGCTATCGCTTACATCGAAGAAGTTGTAAACAAATAATCTATATTTTTAGATAATTAATATTTATGGAATTAAAGAGAGTAGTTGTAACAGGATTTGGTGCAATAACACCGATAGGTAATAATGCTAAAGAATACTGGGAAAGCCTTGTAGAAGGCAAGAGCGGAGCTGCTCCAATTACTCTTTTTGATGCCAGCAACTTCAAAACAAAATTTGCCTGCGAAGTAAAAAATTTCGATCCATTAAATCATTTCGAAAAGAAAGAAAGCAAAAAAATGGACCGGAATACACAGCTGGGAATTGTTGCAGCGCGCGAAGCGGTAGAACATTCCAAGATTCTGGAAGGAGATCTGAACAAAAACCGTGTAGGTGTAATCTGGGGTTCAGGAATTGGTGGCCTCGAAACTTTTGAAACAGAAGTTTTAGGTTGGGCCAATACCGATATTCCAAGATTTAATCCGTTCTTCATTCCAAAAATGATTGCCGACATCACCCCTGGACATATTTCTATGGAATATGGTTTCCACGGACCTAACTACACCACAGTTTCGGCCTGTGCTTCATCTGCCAACGCAATTATCGATTCGAAAATGCTTATCCAACTTGGGAAAGCAGATGTTATCGTTTGTGGTGGTTCGGAAGCAGCGGTTACAGCGAGCGGTGTTGGTGGGTTTAATGCGATGATGGCACTTTCCACAAGAAATGATGATCCAACAACCGCATCGAGACCATTCGATAAAGACCGTGACGGTTTTGTATTGGGAGAAGGTGCCGGATGTATCATTCTTGAAGAATATGAGCACGCGGTAAAACGTGGTGCTACCATTTATGCTGAGTTGAAAGGTGGAGGTATGAGCGCAGATGCGTATCATATGACTGCTCCACATCCTGAAGGTCTTGGCGCTTTTCTGGTAATGCAGAACTGCCTTGAAGACGCCGGTGTAACAACTGATGAAGTAGATCATATCAATATGCACGGTACTTCTACTCCATTAGGTGACATCGCCGAATCAAACGCTATTTCTAAATTGCTTGGTGAGCACGCCTTCGACATTCAGATTAATTCTACAAAATCAATGACCGGGCACCTTTTGGGAGCTGCCGGTGTCGTTGAAGCCATTGCGGCTTTGCACACAATCATACACGGAATCGTTCCGCCAACCATCAACCATTTTACGGATGATGAAAGAATAGACAGCCGACTGAATTTTACATTCAACCACGCTGTAAAAAAAGAAGTGAATATTGCGATGAGCAACACTTTCGGTTTTGGTGGGCACAATGCGTGTGTGCTCTTTAAGAAAATATAAAAAAATCTGAATGGAGTTACAGAAATACTTTTCTAAATTCCTGACAAAACAAAGAAAAACACTATCCGAAAAAGATTTATTTTTAAGCACGGAAATCACCAAGATTACCGGACATAGCCTGCAAAACATTGATCTTTACCGCGAGGCATTTTCTTTGAAAAATTCGTCTTCAAGAAAAACCAAGAATTACGAACGTTTAGAATTTCTGGGGGATTCTATATTGGGATCCATCATCTCGTGTCATTTGTTTGAAACTTATCCTAATGCCAACGAAGGATATCTTACCCAAATGAAATCGAAAATTGTGAACCGTAAGAACCTCAATAAGATTGGCGAAGATCTTAAGTTGCCTTCTTTCATCCAAAACGGAAACACCACCACATTAAGCGAAAACATTTCCGGGAATTTATTCGAAGCACTAATCGGTGCTGTATATCTTGATTTGGGCTACGTTCCCTGCAAGAAAATCGTTCTCGAAAAACTGCTGACTGCAGAAGAAATCAATAAGCTCGAAAACAAAATCGTAAGCTATAAAGGATTGCTATTGGAGTGGTCGCAGAAAAAGAAAATCCAGCTGAGATACGAAACCTGTGAAGAAACACTACCGAACAAGAACACCGTTTTCAGAAGTTATGTTTGGCTTGATGATGAAAAGATATCCAACGCTACGGAAACCTCGAAGAAAAAATCAGAAGAAAAGGCAGCACAAAGAGCGTTTTACACCTTAAATAAAAAAGAAAATATCCTTGAAAAACCAAAGATTCTTACTTAGCGAAGAGGACGAAGAAGACTTAACAATTGGTTTGGTAAGGCTTACCAAAAACATTCCGGCACACGAACTTTTTTTCAGCATCAATTCCATCAACGAATCGAAGTTAAAAAGGATTGATGATGTAAGGAAAGAAGGTTACTATTTTGATTATTTCCACAGCCGTTTCGAGACCTATCATTTTGAAACTCAAACCTGTTTTCAGTTTATTTCAAACAAATCCACAGAACATTTCCAGAAAGAAGAAATCACACAACTCTTTGTGGAGGAGAGCGATATTAACTATTTGTTACCAAATCATAAAGATGTAGACTATATTCTGAAAACGTCGGATACCTTTGCTGATTTTTCATTAATTTTGCTGCCGGAAAACCTTATGTTTCACATAGAGGAATTTCACTTGAGTTCCGATGAGGAACTTTACCATCTAATTCAATATTATGAATAAATATTTAAAAAAGACTAAAATAATTGCCACACTTGGTCCCGCGTCGTCCGACAGAGATACAATGATAGATCTCATTCAGGCCGGCGTTGATGTTTTCAGGATCAATTTTTCGCACGCCGATTACGATTTGGTGCGTAAAAATGTGGAAATAATCCGCGATATAAATAAAGAATTCGGTTACTCAGTAAGTATTTTGGGAGATCTACAGGGGCCGAAACTGCGCGTTGGGGTTGTAAAAGAAGGTTCTTACCTTAACCCCGGAGACATTCTTACCTTCACCAACGAAAAAGTTGAAGGCGACTCGAAAAGAGTTTATATGACGTATCAGATGTT
This sequence comes from uncultured Chryseobacterium sp., assembly GCA_964588705.1. Taxonomy (GTDB): domain Bacteria; phylum Bacteroidota; class Bacteroidia; order Flavobacteriales; family Weeksellaceae; genus CAZPQV01. The sequence continues at coordinate 32,353 of CAZPQV010000008.1, read as the reverse complement.
CCCTCAGGACGTTCAGGTTGGCGAGAGAATTTTGATTGATGACGGAAAACTTGTTCTGGAAGTTCTTGAAACCAACGGCGTTGATACCGTAAAAGCAAAAACCATCCAAGGTGGACCATTGAGTTCCAAAAAAGGGGTGAACCTTCCTAATACCAAAATTTCACTTCCTGCTTTAACGGAAAAAGATATCAAAGATGCTAATTTCATGCTGGATCTCGGTTTGGACTGGATTGCGCTTTCATTCGTGCGTCACGCCCAGGATATCAAGGATTTAAAGGCATTAATTAACGCTCATCCAAACGATTTCAAAACTCCGATTATTGCTAAAATCGAAAAACCAGAAGGTGTAAAAAACATCGAGGAAATTCTTCTTGAATGTGATGGACTGATGGTAGCCCGAGGAGATTTGGGTGTGGAAGTTCCAATGGAAGAAGTTCCTGCCATTCAGAAATTACTGGTTGAAAAAGCAAGAAGTTTTTCAAAACCGGTAATTATCGCAACGCAGATGATGGAAACGATGATTTCCAGCTTAACGCCAACTAGAGCCGAAGTAAACGACGTTGCAAACTCTGTTCTTGACGGTGCCGATGCTGTAATGCTTTCCGGTGAAACTTCAATTGGAAAATATCCTGTGGATGTGGTCATCAACATGGCGAAAATTGTGAAGAACATCGAAAGCACCAGTTTCTACCAAACCAAAGTAGGCCCTATTGAAAAGGAGTTCAACTGCATCGACAGCCGTTTTATCACCAACCGTATCTGTCTTGCAGCGGTAAGAATTGCAAAAACCACTGATGTAGAAGCTATTATTACGCTGACTCATTCCGGATATACCGCTTTCCAAATTTCGTCGCACAGACCGAATTCTCATATTATCATTTACAGTGCAAACAAGCGTGTAACTACGATGTTGAACTTGCTTTGGGGCGTTCGCGCTTATTACTACGATGCCAGCAAATCTACCGACGAAACGATTGTACAGGTTAACCAGATTACAAAACAAATGGGTTATGTTGAAGAGGACGATTTCGTGATCAACCTCAATGCAACACCGTTTGAAGATAACGGTAAAACCAATACACTTCGACTGACAAGAATTTAATTTCGTATAAAATATTTTGCCACGAATGCACCAATAAAAATTAGTGAATTCGTGGCATTTTTTATTGCTCTTGATTCATCTCTCGCAGATTGTGCTGATTGTGCAGATTTCTTTTACCACAAATCAAGGATTTAATATTAGTGCATTCGTGGCTTTTGTATGAAAAACTTAGGGGTCTTTTCAACGCATCTTTGATGCGCTCATTGCGAACTTAAAAGCACCAGGACTGTAAAAAATCTTTGCGGACTTTGCGGTTAAAATCTCTCGCAGATTGTGCTGATTTCATGGTTTTTCTTTTGCCACAGATGCACGAATTTCATTAATGCATTCGTGGCAGGCTTAAGCAAAAACTCAGTATACTCCGTATAAACTTAGTGTACTCAGTGTTCCAAAAAACTAAAAGTCTCCAATAATACTCTTCAGCACTGTAAATTCGTGAAGAGCATACATTGAAAGTTCTACACCATAACCGGAATTTTTTCTACCGCCAAAAGGCAGTCTCCAGTCCGAACGGAAATTCTGATTAATGGCTACTCCTCCACTCTCAAGACTTTCAGCAAAATACATGGCCTTCTTTTTGTCTTTTGTATAAACTGCATTGGCCAAACCAAACATGGTGTCGTTGGCTATTTTTAGAGCATCTTCATCATTTTTCGCTTTAAAAATCATTCCCAGAGGACCGAAAAGCTCTTCATCCAAAATCGGATTTTTGGCGTTCATTTCAATCAATCCGGGTTCGAAAGCCATATTTCCAACCGGTTCAAGAGGAACAAGAATTTTCGCTCCATTTTTAATTGCGGTTTTATACTGTTTCATGAGGTCTGAAGCTAAATCTTCTCTCGCCATCAATCCAAGGTCGGTATTTTTATCCATTGGATTTTCCGGCTGATATTTTTTGTATTCCGCAACAAATTTTTCGATAAATTCTTTATAGATCTTCGAGTGAATCACAAAGCGCTTTCCTGCGACGCAGGTTTGTCCGCAGTTCTGAAGTCTTGCCACTGCAGCATCTTTCGCAGCCTGATCTATGTCGGCATCTTCCAAAACAATAAAAGCATCGCTTCCGCCTAATTCAAGCACACATTTCTTTAGATTTCTTCCGGCATTTTCTGCAATTTTTCTTCCGGCTGCCTCGCTTCCTGTTAAAGAAACACCTTTAATGATCGGGTGTGCAATGATTTCAGCAACTTCATCATGGGAGATTTTCAAATGGGTAAAAACACCTTTCGGAAAACCGCTTTCTTCGAATACTTTCTGAATCGCATCGCCACTTTTCAGGCAAATTGACGCATGTTTTACAACAACTGTATTTCCTGAAAGAATTGCAGGAACAGCGAACCTCAGCACCTGCCAAAACGGAAAATTCCAAGGCATCACACCAAGAATCACTCCCATTGGTTCACGATGAATTTCACTTACTGTATGGTCTGTTTTTACTTTTTCAGGTTTAAGAATATTCTCTGAAGTTGCGTAATAATCAATCATTCCGATACATTTTTCAATTTCAGAAACAGATTGAGTAATCGGCTTATTCATTTCTTTGGTAATCAGTTCACCAAAGATTTCCTTGTTTTTATTAAGATTTTTTGAAAGTTTCTTCAGAAGTTTTTGCCTTTCAGTAAATGGGACATTCTTCCAGTCTCTGAACGACTTTTCAGATTTATTTAACTTATTAAGAAGCGAATTGTTCATAAATGTAAAAATACTAAAAAAAGCATCCTTCACAGAATGCTTTTCATTTATAAATTGATTGTGAAAGATAATTGTTTCCTATAATTCAGTGCTATTATTGCTTTAGGAATGGTACATAAACCATTCGTTTACCAAACTTGCTGCAAGTCGGGCGGTTCTGTCACCAATATCATAAGCCGGATTTACCTCTGCAACATCCATTGCCACAAGCTTTTTATTTTTTATAATATGTCTGTAGAAACGTGTAAATGTGTGGTCTGCAAAAATTCCATTGTAAGCCGCAGCCGATACTCCGGGCGCAACAGAAACGTTGAAAACATCCATGCAAACTGTAAGATACACGACATCTACACTGTTGAAAAGATTGTCGATGGTTTGATAAATGTTGTTCAGATTATCATAAAACAGCTCTTCTGCCAGAAGATATTTCATATTATAACTTCTGGCGGTTTCAAACAGTTTTAAAGTATTTGAATTTCTCTGAATTCCGATGTGAAGCGAATGCATCTCACCTTCCTGTGCTATCTGCCAAAACCCTGTCCCGGAACTTGCTCCTACACCATTTTCAGGTTCTCTGTTATCAAAATGAGCATCAATATTGATGATGCCAACTCTCTTCCCGGGAAAGGCATTTTTAATTCCGGAATAATGCCCATAAGTTACCTCGTGACCACCTCCTAAAACCACAGATTTACCACCTTCACCTAAAACTTTAGTTACTGAATTTGCGAGATTCTGCTGTGCTTCTTCGAGATTAGAACCGTTGCAATAGATATTATCAAAATCCTTCAGTGAAAAATCTGCATTTGTCACCGGAAAGTTTGCCATATTTTTTCGGATAACATCGGGAGCATCCTTTGCTCCAACTCTTCCTTTGTTTCTGTGCACACCTTCATCTACAGCAAATCCATGCAGAACGAAATCGTTAGGCAAAACGGTTTTTTCTAAACTCACGCGCTGAAAAATTCGGTGATGAAGTCGTTCTTCACCGTCAAATCTTCCGGTCCAGATTTGGTTTGACATTTTAAGCAATATTATATTTAGCGAAAGTCTTCCAGTGTTTATCTTTTACGATGCTGGTATCAAAAATATATTCTTCGCCATATTTACTAATGATTTGGTCGAAAACTCGGGCTGCATCGCGAAAATCTTTGCTTGCGAAATAAACTTCGCGTACATTGCTATAGGTCTCTCTTCCAACGTAAAGATGTCCGTTTTCAGGCTTCAGAATTTCCTTCATTTCATCATCAATGGCATTCAGAATTTCATAATCATCCTGATCCGGAAGTCCGTTCGCCAATCCACTGAACTGAATTTTTAAAGTAGAAATCCAAGGATATGAATTCTTTTTATTCCAGTTAACAACAGGGAGATTGAGAAGAATTCGAACTGGAAAACCGTCCTGTGCAAAGATTTCAAACGCTTTACACTGCTCGGGAGCAACCTGAGAATCATTATTTTTAAATAATTCCTGAAAGTCTGCTTCCCTCTTATCAAGATAAGTTTTGAGTTCAGAAACCGGAATCAGCTCTTTTTCGGCTTTTTCAAGTGCTACAACATTGAAGGAATCCATCATCGTTGCAAATTTCATTTCACCAAGATAATCATCAATAAACATGTCGATACCTTCAATAACCACTTCCCTGTTTTTAATTGAAGGATCGTTGTAAACAAAGGTGATGTCCACATCATGCGGAAAATCCGGATTGTCGTTGGAATAGAAGAAAATCTTGTTGACATTATATTTTCTACCTTCTAAAGAAACTTCATAATCATCATTTTCTTCAGACTTTAGCGCTACGAAATTCCAGTTTTCCAGTTTCGGCGCATCTTTCACCAAGTCTTCGGCAAACACGATGTTCTCTGTATTTCCGTTTACAGTAACCGTCAACTCTGCAATACCGTTATCTTTGGCTTCTGCAATAAAATAGTAACCGTCTCTCAGTTTTTTTGCCTGTGGCGACAAAACATTGAACAGATTTTTTTCTACATTCTTACCGGTTTTTACAACCTCATAAAATTTTTTCTCATTCTTCGTGAACCAGTCCCAAAAGTCTTTATTACTCTCGATTTGAACCGGATCCTCCGTTCCAAAAAACTTATTTAAAAATCCCATTATTTATTTCTTTTCTCCGTTTATATATATTGATTTTGCTTTTAAACTTCCCTGTTTATAGAGTATATTCTGAAAATTATCGGTTTCGTAAGCCACGAAATCTGCTTTTTTTCCTTTTGCTAATACGCCGCGGTCTTCCAAACCAAGCGCATATGCTGAACGGAAGGTCATTCCTGCAAGAACTTCGGCAGTCGTTAGCTTCTGAAAAGTTGCTAAAATACTCGCCTGGGTGATGAGATCTCCCATCGGTGCAGATCCTGGATTCCAGTCGCTGGCAATGGCTAAAATCGCTCCGGCATCCAACAGTTTTCGGGCAGGAGTAAATGCTTCTCCCAAACCTAAACTTGCTCCCGGAAGTGCAACAGCCACCGTATCGGACTGCGCCAGAAAATCGATATCAGCATCAATGGTAGCTTCCAGATGGTCGGCTGATTTTGCACCAACTTCTACTGCGACTCTGGAACTTCCAGGCGTAAACTGATCGGCGTGAACCGTAATATCGAAACCTAAAATTTTTGCTTTTTCTAAAAATAATTTACTCTCCTCCGGCTGAAATGCAGATTTTTCAATGAAGATATCCACACGCCGAGCAAGATTTTCCTCTTTTACTTCCGGTAAAATTTCTTCAAGAATATAGTCGAGGTATTTTACAGCCGTTTCATCGAAGTCCTTAGGTTTCATGTGAGCAGCAAGACAGGTTGGAACCAGCGTCGCATCCGTTTTTTTCTGGGCCTGAGCAATGACTCTCAGCATTTTAAGTTCGTTATGCGCGTTCAATCCATAACCTGACTTAATCTCGATAGTGGTAATTCCTAATGAAACCAAAAATTCAATCCGTTCCAATAAAGTGGTAAGAAGTTCTTCTTCCGAGGCACTTCTTGTGTGCATTACCGAACTCCAAATTCCTCCACCGGCTTCTGCAATCTCCAGATACGTCTTTCCTGCATTGCGCATTGCAAAGTCGTTGGCACGGTTTCCACCGAAACAGATGTGTGTGTGGCAATCGGTAAATGCAGGAAGCAAAACCTGTGTTCCGCTTATTTCTTCAACATATTCTGCTTCGTTCTTCAGTTCTTCAAAATCGCCTACTTTTTCAATAAGATTATCATTGATGAGAATACCTCCGTTCACAATAATTTCAAGCTGTTCATCCGAAAGTTTTCCTCTTAAAGGAAGGTTTGCAAGTGTTACAATCTGCTTAAATGGACCGATTAATTTCATAACCGTAAAAATAAGGTTTTTTAAATAAAAACTCACCCTGATTTTCAAGGTGAGCAGTTGATATTTGTATTTTATTTTTTAATTAAAAGCTGATAACTTTTTCGGTGTTTACAGAATAATTTTCACTGAAAACTGTATCTACGTAGCGCCACTCCGAAACCACTTGCGCTGAAGTAAATTTCGCATACAGATAGCCGCGTTTATAAAGATTTGCGTACTCCAGATCATCTACCAACATTGCCAGTGCTCCAGCCAACTGTACTGCCTGTGATGGATCGGCTCCAAGTCCGAGATAAACTTCCATTCCCGGTGAAGAAACCGAGCTTGCCGCCAGTTCTTTACCTATTTTGTTTCCGAACCCGTCTTTCAGTTCGCCACACCATCCATTGTGCGTATCTCCTGCCAATGTCACTACATTTTTACCAAGACAAAGTGCGTACAGATATTCTCTCTCCATTGGATAACCATCCCATGCGTCAAGATTGTATGGTAAAACAGTTTTCACGCGGGCGATTTCTTCCGGTGTAAGCGTTGGGTCTTTTTGTGCTACTCTTGCTTTAATTACCAAAAGTTCCTGAAGCGTTTTCTGGAAAGCCATTAACGTTGCCGGCTGTGCACCACCGAGATTTTCGGCTTCAGCCGTTATTCTTGCAAGCAATAAAAGCATTTCTGCCGGAATCAACATTTTTGTCATCAAAACCTGTTGCCCTAAAACTTGCCATTTTGCGGAGCTGCCATTCAACTGCTTTTGTAGCCATAAAGTTTGCTCATCACCCAAGAGTTTTCTGGACCTGTCGAAAAGGTGAGATTTGAAAAGAGGTTCATTAAATTCTCCCGTTGCACTAATATAATCGGCATAAGTAAGCTGTTTGCTTCTTGCAATTACTCTGGTATCCAACATATGCAGCGAAATTATATTTCCAAAATCAAAACTTCTGTAAATACGGACATCCTTCCCTGTTTTTAACGGAATAAACTCACTGTATGCCTGTAATGCCGCAGCTTTTCTTGCCTCAAAAGAACCTTCGTTCGCCTGATGGTTTTGCGCTCCATTTACATACGTATCGTTCGCTATTTCGTGATCATCCCAAACACAGATAAACGGTTTTTTCTGATGCGCCAACTGAAGATGCTTATCACTTCTGTACTGCTTATAGCGACCTCTGTAATCTTCCAAAGTAATCAGTTCTTTCTCCGGCTTATGCGTTCTTCCGGCTGCAGAAGTAAAGCTGTTCGTTCCATATTGTCCGGGTGCATATTCGTAGATATAATCTCCCAAATGAACGATGACATCAGCATCCGAGTTTGCCATCTCCTTATATACATTAAAGTAACCTGCAGGATAGTTAGAGCAAGATGCCACAGCAAGTTTCACTTCATTTGCGCCGTCTGATTTCGAGGGTAAAGTGATGGTTTCTCCAACAACTGAAACATCTTTCGTCGCTTTATTGTAAAAACGATAGTAAAATTTTGAATGGGACGGAAGATTCTGCACTTCAATCGCAATACTGAAATCATGTGCTGCTTCAGCATTTACCGTTCCAGCATTTACCAAATCTTTAAAATCTGATGATTTACTGATTTCCCAGTTTATCTCTGCAGCATTATTATATCTCGACCAAATAATCACCGAGTTGGCAGTAGGATCAAAACTTGCAACTCCAAAATCGAAATTCTTATTAGTTAAACCATCCGGTGCCGGAGTAAAGCCCAACAGTTCTTCTGCATTGCGGCAGGCAGTTACAACCGGCGCCAGAAGTATACCTCCGGAAGCCAACAGGGCACTTTTAAGAAAATCGCGTCGTTTAATTTGTTTTGTTTTCATGTGGAATAAAAAAAATTTTCCCGAAATTAGAAAACACATTTGACGTTCAGTTTAATTTGTTTTTAACTATAGATTAACCTTTGAATGCAATACATAGCGAGTGAATTTTGTTTTGAACGACAAAAATTCTCTTTAAACCATTATCTTTGAATAATTATTTAATACCAATGCCCGAATTCCTACACCCCGACAAAGAAAACTACTCTGAAGAAGAACTGATTCAAGAAGAACAGATCCGTCCGCAGAGTTTTGACGATTTTGCAGGGCAGAGAAAAACACTTGATAATCTTGAGGTTTTCGTAGCCGCCGCCAAAAACCGTGGCAGTGCGCTCGACCACGTTCTTTTACACGGACCTCCGGGATTGGGGAAAACCACTTTAGCTCATATTATCGCCAATGAACTGGGGGTGAACTGTAAAGTGACTTCGGGACCGGTTTTGGATAAACCGGGAAGTTTAGCAGGATTGCTCACAAACCTTGAGGAAAACGATGTTCTTTTTATTGACGAAATTCACCGTTTGTCGCCGATTGTGGAAGAATATCTGTACTCTGCGATGGAAGATTACAAGATCGACATCATGCTGGAAACCGGACCAAACGCGAGAAGCGTGCAAATTGGTCTGAATCCGTTTACGTTGGTTGGCGCGACGACCAGAAGCGGAATGCTGACGAAGCCAATGCTCGCCCGTTTCGGAATTCAGAGCAGACTGGAATATTATACAGTGGAATTGTTATCGCATATTATCCAAAGAAGTGCTAGAGTGATGAACGTGAAAATCTACGAAGACGCCTCTATTGAAATTGCGAGAAGAAGCCGAGGCACGCCTAGAATAGCAAACGCACTTTTAAGAAGAGTTCGGGATTTTGCTGAAATAAAAGGCAACGGTGAAATAGAAATCAACATTACAAAGTTTGCATTGAATTCATTGAATGTGGATGAACACGGCCTTGATGAAATGGATAACAAAATCATGCGCGTAATGATTGAAAACTTCCGTGGAAAACCGGTGGGAATTTCTGCATTAGCTACTTCAATTGGAGAAAATCCGGAAACGCTGGAAGAAGTTTATGAACCGTTTCTGATTCAGGAGGGCTTTATTATCCGAACGCCTCGCGGACGGGAAGTTACGGAGAAAGCCTATAAGCATTTGAAAATCGAGAGACCGAGAAATCCGGGAGAGTTGTTTTAGGGTAAGGTTGAGGTTGAGGTTAATGTTAAGGTTGAGGTTGAGTCTGAGGATAGAGTTTTAAGTTTCAGGTGTTTATCGACATAGTCTTTGCCGTTTTTGTTGAAATGCAGAATCGATTTGCGTGAGGGATTGAAACGGAAATCCATAGAAGCGATGGCACCCGGAACCGGACAAGGAATTGCAGTCCTGCCTGTCGGCAGACAGGGGAAAGCCCGACCCGAATGATAAACTGAATTCCCTGAATAATCACAAATCTTTTGATGAGGGGCACGCCCAAAAACCATAAGAAAACCCATTTTTCTTCGGAAATTTTGTTAATTTTATTGAAAATAAATCTTTATGAAACTATACCCTATACAGTGCGGAAATTTTAAACTTGATGGCGGCGCCATGTTTGGTGTTGTACCAAAATCGCTTTGGCAAAGAACCAATCCGGCGGACGAAAACAACCTCATCGAAATGGGAATGCGCTCACTGCTTATCGAGGACGGTAAGAAACTTATCCTGATTGATTGTGGTTTGGGAAATAAGCAGGATGATAAATTTTTTGGACATTATTCGCTTTATGGTGATGATACTTTGGAGAAAAATCTTGCGAAATATGGTTTTATAAAAGATGATATTACAGATGTATTCCTTACGCATCTGCATTTCGACCATTGCGGCGGCGCTATTGAATGGAATGATGACAGAACGGGTTACAGACCGGCATTTAAAAATGCACAGTTTTGGACGAACGAAAACCACTGGGAATGGGCAACAAAACCAAATCCACGTGAGAAAGCGAGTTTCCTGAAAGAAAATATTCTGCCGATGCAGGAAAGCGGACAACTGAACTATATTCCGCTGCCGAAAACAGGAAATTATGGTTTTGCACCGGATTTGAAAATGGATATTATTTTCGTGGATGGACATACCGAAAAACAAATGCTTCCCGTGATTCAGTACCAGGAAAAGACTATTGTTTTTGCTGCTGATTTAATTGCAACTGTTGGGCATATTCCGCTAGTTTATGTGATGGGATACGACACGCGACCTCTTTTAACCATGGAAGAAAAAGATAAATTCCTGAAACAGTGTATTGATAATGAATATCTTCTATTCATGGAACACGATGCTCATCATGAACTTGCCAGCCTGAAAATGACAGAGAAAGGCGTAAGACTTGATGAGACTTTTTCGCTGAATGAGGTGTTTGGGTATTGATACTGAAGTCGGAAGACGGTAGTCCGAAGACCCAAGTTGGAAGTAGTTCAGAAGTTCAGAAGTTCAGAAAATCAAGTAACCAGTAACCAGAAACTAGAAATTAAAAAAATATTATCTTTGACGAATAATTATTCAAATTATGGACACATCAGAAGGCGGGAGTTTACCGTCTGAACCCGAGCCGAGGATCATCGGCCTTACCGGAGGAATCGGCTCCGGAAAAAGCACAGTAGCAAAATTTATTGAGGAAATGGGATTTCCGGTGTATTACTCGGATATCCGCGCCAAAGACATCGTGAACGATGATGAGTTTCTGAAAGAGAACATCAAAGGTCTTTTGGGAGAAGAATCCTATGACGAAAACGGAATTTACAACAGAAAATTTGTTGCGAAAACCGTCTTTGAAAATGAAGAACTTTTACAGAAACTGAACGAAATGATTCATCCTGCGGTTCGCTACGATTTTGAAAATTGGGTGAGAGAACAGGATTCAGAATATATTTTCAAGGAGACTGCACTCCTTTTTGAACTTGGACTCGATAAGGATTGCCATAAATCGGTTCTGGTAACTGCCGAAGATAATTTAAGAATAAAAAGGGTGATGGACCGCGACGGTAAAACCTACCGCGAAGTGGAAACCATTATGGATAAACAAATGCCCGAAAAAGATAAACTGCGAAAAACAACTTTCGTAATTTATAATAACAACGGCATTGAAGAACTGAAACACGAAACCGAAAAAGTGGTCAACAAACTCATTCTGAGTGATAACGAAAAATAAAAAAGCCCTCTATTGAGGGTTTTTTCTTTACTCTTTTTTAATAATTTTAATCGCCTTTTCACCTTCCACTGCAAGAAGATAAACTCCCGGTTTCAAATAATATAGATCAAGCTTATTCAGAACAACTTTTCCTATTTTCAGCAATCTGCCTGACATATCGTACAGCTTGAATTCGGTTCCGTTCTCTACGTTCGTAAGATTAATGGTATCGGTAAAAGGATTTGGATATGCAATAACCTCATTCTGGTAGAATACCGATTTGGTTTCAAAAACCACTGTATAATCCTCCACTTCACCAAAACTGAAACTTTCGCAAGGCTCCGGAAGTTCATTTCCAACCTTTAAAGAAACTCTCATTTTTACACCGGAGGCTCCTGTATAAACGTCCGCTGGAATATTGAAAGACGCATAAACATTCTGTTCTGTAGTTCCCGAAACTGCCAGGATCTGCTCGGACGCGGAAAAGATTTCATCATTATTAAAATCAATCCAGGCTGCGATGCTCACCGGAGTTTTATCGGCATTCCATTTTGGAGTAATCCTAATGCTGTAAGACCCAATATTCGTATTTAAAAGAATGGTTTCATATCTGAAATCTGAATATTCTGATGAGCCGGACGCATGCACAAACCTGTCTATTTCCACTTTTTGAATAAATTCATTCGTACCGTCGGATGATGAAGAATTACAATTTTTAGGGAAAACAGTTGTAAACTCAGCAATGGCTGAATAAGCAGATTCTGAAGTCGGACAGGTACTTTTAATTCTGTATTCGTACACCGTTCCTTCTTCCAAACCGTTGATGGTTACCGTTGTAGATGATGTTGTAATTGTAGTAAAACTGGTATCGCCTTTTTTTCTGTATTCTAAAATATAACTTGCAATGGACGGAATTGCTTCCCAACTTACCGTTGCAGACGCGTGTGTAATTTGCGAAACTTTAATATTGTATGGCACCGTTACCACACAGGAAGTTGTGGAAACCACATTTACTTTTGGTGAAACGGCATAAAAAATATTGCCAATTGCTTCTATTCTAAACTGAAGAGTCGATTGCCCCAACAGTGAATTTGGAATTACAATAATTTCATTTCCGTCGTTTGGAGTGGTTTCAGAAATAGTATTCCACGTTACTCCACTGTCGGTTGTATATGAGATTTTAACGTTCGCAGCATTGTACGGAAACTGATCGGTACCCACAACATCCCAAGACAAAGTATTTGAAATCCCTGCAAAAAAGTTCTGACCTGCATCAACGTTCAATTTGAAAGGTCCGTTGCTTCCAACAATAATTTTGCGGTCGTCGAAACTGACCTGCTGCTTCGTAGGATCTGGGAAATTATCTCTTACGGTAAATCTGAAATTGGTATTTCGGGCTACATTTGAAACACTTTCCCAAATTGCAGGATCAGTCAGTTTTCCCTCCATCACGGAAGAAAGTTGTGGAATGTATCTTGTGGAATTGGTCGTTGGTCTCAATGATCTTACAATGGCACCGGCGGTATTGTTTCCGGTAATTGAAGTAATGGGTGAAGTCGCATTATCTATCTGTTCCCAAGTATAAGTCATCGCATCATTTTCAGAATCAGTCGCCGTTCCAACTAAAACAAATGCGGTACCTCTTGGAATCGTAACTTCACTAAATGGTGTGATGGACGGTGGATTATTCGTCGTAATCGCAGTCTCTGTATCGCAGGTTTTCACCAATAAATTATTCTGAATCTGAGCAATGCTAAAACCATGAAAATAAGGGTCTGAATGCGGCTGAACTGAAGCAAAAGTCTGAGTTCCGGCATAACCCATAATCGTAGAACCAAGTCCGGGTTCCACGCTTGCTCCAAAACCTTCCAAAGCGTGTGAGAACGTATGATTTGCGCCTAACTGATGTCCTATCTCATGAATAACATAATCGATATCGAAAGTATCTCCGTACGGTTTTCCGTCAGCGGGAGAAACGTAAGCACTCCCTTTGTAATTGGTTGGCAAACCGCTGGATAACGTTTTATCATTGCTGCAGATACAGCCAATGCATCGTGCATTTCCACCTCCGCCTGTTGCACCAAACAGTATTCCGATATCAAAACCGTTATCACCAACAATCTGTGGATTCGAAAGTGTATTCATCAGTTCCGTTCCCCAAATTCCATTTACACCTACATTAGAATCGGAATATGGGTCTGTCGCTGGATCTGTATAGATGATATTGGTGAAATTCTGCAGAATGAGATGGGTTGCCAAATCTTTTTCAAGAATGCCATTTACTCTCGTTAAAGTGGCATTAATCTGAGTAAGCGCTTGGGTTACTCCTCCAAAATATTGTGTGTACTCGCCTGTTACGGAAACTGCCAAACGTAAAGTTCTGTATTTACGGTCTGAAGTTTTGGCAAAATTCGTTGCATTATACTGTGCAATCTGTGAATTTGCAAAAAGCTGGTCGATTTGGTTTTTAGAAAAAATCGATTCGTCCGTTCCACAATCAAATGGTTTTCCTGAAGCATTTTTATTGGTTTTAGGAAAAACTCCGTAAACTGTTTTTGCTTTATCCTGCGGTTCTATAAACTGATATTCCCCATTCTTCACAATCATCGACTGGAAATCATTTCCCGATAAACTGAAACGGATAAATTTCTGCGGATCGTCAATTCCAACGCCAACATACGAGCCCAAGCCATATTTCTCTGCCAGTTCCGGAACAACAACCGGAGCACTGTAAACTGCAAACCGCTCTGTTTTACCTTCCAGTACCGGAACCGAAATTTCTGCAGCCCTGGCGTTTTTTCCGGTTTCACTGGCGTTCTTAAGTTTGGATTTTATTTCACCCAGGTTTAAGGTGTAGAATCTTTTAGTCTGAACTTCAGGTCGTATTTTTTCTGTATGCAAGACCGCCGGATTCCATTGTGAAAATGAAAAACTAAAAATCAGCAGGAAAAATAAAGTGATAATTTTTTTACACACCGTTAAATGTTTTAACAAAAGTATTGATTTACTTAATAACTCAATATTTTTTGTTTTGTTATTTACACGATGTTAAAACTTATAAGCAATATTCCAGGCAAATCCCATATTGAATTTTGCTGAAGAACGGCCAAAACCAGGAACAATCATCGGCTTGATATTTTCCTGTTTTGTGGTGAATGCCAAATATTTAGGCTGAACATTCACGTCGATATAAAAATTACTGTCGAATAGCTGAACTCTCCCGCCAATTCCGGCTTCCAGCCAATATGAAGACTGTGTTGAAGAAGGAAAACTTTCATAAAAATCCCCTCCCTGAGAACCACGAACAGGAACCGACATATATTCCTGATTATAAAATGATGCCGCTATTTTTGGCCCTGCGTAAAACCCGTTGAATTCATTTTCTGGATCTTTCATAAGCATATAAATACCACCGGCTTTTACAAAAAATCCGTTTACTTTGGCATCGTAACCGTTTTTCTGATATACATTTTTCTCAAATCCTGCTTCTGCAAGCGCGTGAATATCTTTTCTCACTTTGGAAGAAACAAAAGCCTGATACAGTTTTCTATCGGAAAAAAATCCAATCCCGGCATTCAGGATATCGACACCAACCATCAGGTTAGGCTCGTATTTATATTTTACTTTAAGAGAATCTGTTTCCTGGGCTGAACCGAACAGAAAAACCAGACTAAAAAATAAGGTAAAGATGTGTTGGCTCTTCATTGATGATTTCGGTTTGTATGGGTTCTACTTTGGTTACAGGATCTGCCTTTTCGAGGCTGTACGTCACATCTTTGTATGTTCGTTTAATACCGCAAGCCGGCGAAACATACTCCGATTGTGTGGTATAATTAATCCTTACCTTCGATTGTGGCCCCGCTTTTCGTCTTCTGATATAAATGTCCGTAAACGCATTATCGTCCACACGCAAAGGCAGAAGTATAGAATCTGCCTTCGCCGTGTAAACCACATTTCTTATGCCTTCCCTGTATTGCACATCCACGAATAAAGTATCCAGTTGCAGAAGCTTATTATCTGCGGTTTTAAACTTCATTTTCAGACGTGGCGTTGCTTCTCCGCTTATGCAGATATCATCATCCGTATTGCAGGATAACAGTGTGACAGTACAAATCAGCAGAAAAAGCAGGTGTTTCATTTATTTGGGATCTAAAGCTTTATTAATAACGTAATTTAGGTCTTCAAAGTGATATCTGTTGGTAACATTGGATGAAGAACTGTTCTGAAGTTCTTTCGCAAGATCTCTTAAAGTTCCTCTAACAACCGCAAAAACATCAGAATTTTCAGAAACGTTTAGCGTTCTTCTGAAAGGCGACGCAGGCGCCGGCTTCGCATTAAGTAAACTGATCAAAGTATTCACATAATTTCTTTGCAGATTTCTTTTATAGATATCCGGGTTTCTGTCAGCAAAAATTGAGTTTTTCAGGTCACCCATATATTCGGTAAGTGAGTAAGCGTTGGCATCCATCGACTGCGACAGATACATTTTCTGAAGCACCATTCCACTTAAAATTCTGTTCAAAACCGTGTTCTGCAAATTTTCTACCACCTGAATGGCGTTTTTATCTGTTTTTGCAAAAACATCTGAATTAATCAACCATTGCGGCGTATTGAAAATCTGATTTTCCAAAAACTTCAGAGCTTCTTTTTGCTCAGCTTTTGAAACCACTTCATAAACCGGACCGCTTTGTTCTCTGGTTTTCGGCGTTTCAAGTTCACCACCAATGTATTTTGCAACGTGTCCCAAATATCTGTTGAACTGTCCTGTTACCTGATCATACATGGTAGAAAGATTTTCATAATCTTCATTTGGCTTTGCCGTCCAGTTATCAAGATTTTTTACAATTCTTTCAAGGTTTTTAATTCCGTACGCACTTCCTAGCATGGCATTATCACCAACCTGCTCACTTTGCGAACGCGGATCGAAAGGATTGCTTTCTGTTCCAAACCAAAGTCTTGGGTTTTTCAGTTTATTAATCACCCATTTGTTCAGATGTTCTTTTTCAGCATCCGGAGTTTTATATTGGTAAAATCTCTTATATCCCCATTCAATTGCCCAATCATCGTAATCACCAATTCTTGGCATAATCCCTTTTTCAGTAACTCTGTCTTCAGGTTGTGCCACGTAATTGAAACGAGCATAATCCATTATTGAAGGTGTGTGACCATTTTTCTCAAGCCAGTTTCTGTCTCTCAATTTTTCCACAGGAACCGTTGAACTCGATCCAAAATTGTGTCTCAAACCAAGCGTATGGCCAACTTCGTGCGCCGAAACAAAACGTACCAATTCACCCATCAGTTTTTCATCAAACTCCATCGTTCTTGCACGCGGATCGTTTGGTGATGCCTGAATGAAATACCAGTTTCTAAGTAGCATCATTACGTTGTGATACCAGTTGATGTGGCTTTCCATAATCTCTCCCGTTCTCGGATCTGAAATTGAAGGTCCCGAAGCGTTTGGCACATCCGAAGGTTTATAAACGATTGCCGAATAACGCGCGTCTTCAAGACTCCATTCCGGATCGTCTTTTGCATTTGGGATTTTAGCATAAATGGCATTTTTGAAACCTGCTTTTTCGAAAGATTTCTGCCAATCATTTACACCCTGCATTAAATATGGAACCCATTTTTTTGGAGTTGCCGGATCAATGTAGAATACAATTGGCTTCGCAGGTTCTACCAGTTCACCTCTCTTATATTTTTCAATATCCTGAGGTTTTGGCTCCAATCTCCATCTTTTTATTAAATTAACTCTTTTTACACCTTGAGGATCGAGATCGAAATCGGTATAGCCAATAGTGAAATATCCAACGCGAGGGTCGTAATATCTTGGCTGCATTTTATTTTCCGGCAATAAAACTAATGAAGAATTGATTTCAACCGTATAATTTCCACTAATTACCGGTCTTGGCGTTCCTGGAGGAGGAGGCGTTGATTGCCCGGAAGTTCTTGCAAATGTTTTGGTTGAATTAATTTCAATATTCGTAGGGAAAGACTTCACAAAATTGATGAACGATTTATCCTTCTCGAATTTTCCAACTCTGAACCGGTCTTTTGCCTGTGCTGCAAACGAAACCAGTTCATTATCCGCATTTACCAAATCGGTAATTTCAACAACGGATGATTTTTTATCTTTTCCAAACGCTTTGATATCGAAAGCATGAACAATCGCCTGAGTATTGTTACGCATCACCGAATTATACATTTCGGAAGTACTGTCTTTCGCATAATCGGCATAAGAAACCGAACGGATGAAGATTTTATCCTGAGGACCTTTTTCGAACTTAATAACGTTCTGGGCAATTTGGTCGCCGGCATATCCCGTTGTTCCGGAACGCATTCCTGCAGCGGCCTTCGTCAGTCTGCTCACCAGAAGAAATTCTTTTTTCAGTACCGAATCCGGAATTTCGAAATAATACTTGTCCTCCACTTTATGAACGGTTAAAATCCCTGCATCAGAAACAGCCTTATCGGTAATAACATCCTTGTAAGGCTTTATTTTTTCAGGTTTTTTGGCGGCGGCAGGTGTCGGAGTTTTTGCCTTCGCGGTGTCGGTTTTTGCTTTCACAGAGTCGTTCTGTGCAAGTACAAAGTTTGCCGGCAGCATAAGCGCAGCAGCTAACAAAAGTAGATTCAGCTTCTTCATATACAGTAAATTTTGCTAAAGATAACAAAATTTGCTGTTAAATTCTTTCGAGAAGAGCAATATTTTCCACATGATGGGTTTGCGGGAACATATCTACTGGAAGTATTTTCAGGAGTTTATAGTCCTCTTTCATCAGTGCCAAATCTCTCGCCTGTGTTGCCGAATTACAACTTACATAAACGATGCGTTTTGGAGCCAGTTTCAATATTTGTTCTACCACTTTTGGATGCATTCCGTCGCGTGGCGGATCGGTAATCAGAACATCTGCTTTTGGATGATTTTGCAGGAACTCTTCGGTGAAAACATCTTTCATATCACCACAATAGAACGTGCAGTTCGTTAAACCGTTCAGTTCTGCGTGGTCAGTTGCGGCATCAATGGCTTCCTGAACTGATTCTATTCCAATCACCTGTTTTGCATTTCTTGCAACATACTGTGCGATGGTTCCGGTTCCGGTGTAAAGGTCGTAAACCACCTCATCTCCTTTTAAATCAGCAAACTCGAGCGTTTTTCTGTAAAGATTTAATGCCTGATCGTAATTGGTTTGGAAAAATGATTTTGGCCCGATTTTAAATTTCAGTCCATCCATTTCTTCCATTAAAAATCCTTCACCAAAATAGGTCTGAATGTCCAAATCATAAACGGAGTCATTCCCTTTTGAATTGATGGCATAAACCAAAGTTTTTATCTGAGGGAACTTACTCAGTAAGAAATCAAACAGCTTCTCGCGGTTTTCTTTTTCTTCTCTGAAAAGCTGAAACAATACCATCCATTCTCTTTTAGAAGTTTGGCGCAACATGAGCGTCCTTAAGAAACCATCCTGAGTTTTAAGGTCGAAGAAATCGAGCTGATGTTCTTCTGCAAACTGTTTTACAGCAAGTCTGATGCTGTTGGAAGGTTCTTCCTGCAGATGACATTCTTTCAGATCCAAAATTTTGCTCCACATTCCCGGAATATGAAATCCCAGGGCATTTTTATTATCTATATTTTCTCCTGAATTCACCTCGTCTAACGTCAGCCAGCGTGAGTCGGAGAACGAAAACTCCATTTTATTTCTGTAGAAATACTGTTTTTCTGAACCAAGAATCGGTAAGGTTTCGAAGTCTTCTATTCCGCCAATTCTACGGATGTTATTCAGAACTTCATTTTCTTTAAAATCGAGTTGCTTTTCATAAGAAAGATTCTGCCATTTGCAGCCACCGCAAACCCCGAAATGAATACATTCAGGCGTTACACGGAACGGAGATTCCTCAATAATTTCGACTGCTTCTGCCTCATAATATTTCGATTTTGCTTTCTTCACCCGGGCATTCACCACATCTCCGGGAACCGCTCCCGACACCAAAACGGTTTTTCCTTCTTCAGTTTTTCCTACAGCAACACCTTTCGCTCCGGCAGATACCAATTTTATATTTTCGAGAATGAGGTTTTTCTTTCTATTTTTCATTCGGCAAAATTAAGATTTAAAGAACAAAAAACCTTATCCGAAGATAAGGTTCCAATAATTATTTTATTTGAATTACTTTACTTCCACAGAATCGGCAGGAGCAAGCATTTCCGGAGTTACCTCAATCTGAGGCATAGCTTCCAGCTGAACTGCCGGTGCTTTAATTCCTGTTAGTTTTTCCATTTCCACTTTAAATTCAGGATCCTGAAGATTGAAGAACGGTCTTGAAGCCATTTTTCCATCTTTATCAATCAGAATATAACTTGGAATTTTGAAGCCGTACATCCCAAAGTTTTTTGCAGCAGAAGAATTAATTCCACCATCAACCCAATAATGATTTCCTTTAAATCCTTTCAGCAATGAAGCGCTAGTCTTCTCAAACTGCTCTTTTGTATCATCAAGATTTACGTATGCATAGTTCATTTTTTCCTTGTAAACATCTGTTGTTTCTTTCAACACAGGAACCGTCATTACTGCGATATTCGGATTCCATGATGCGTAAAATGCTACCAATGTCGGTTTTCCTTTCAGGTCAGAGAGCGTCTGTGTTTTTCCGTCTTTTGAAGTGATTTTCAAATCAAGATTTGAACCTGTTTTCTGTCCCATTAAAACAATCTGCAAGGCTTTTAAATCTTTTTTGATTTTTGAATCGGTGATGTGTTCATCGATAACTTTCGTTATTTTATCATAATTCTGATAATTCATAAAATTCAAATCTCCCTGAGCCAAAATGTATGAAAGGAAATAGTTTTTGGCCGTTGCAGAAAGATCTTTTCTTGTTTCGAAGAACTTCGCGAAAAGTTCTGATACCAAAGGCTGTCCTTTAGGTTCCGGCTGAGTTGACATATACTTTTGGAAGTCTCCCTGAAGTCTGTTCAACAGATATTCTCTGTAAGCAGGGAACTTCTTAATCATCTCATCCTTTTTCTTCTCCATAGTGGTTTTTACCTTGGTGAAGTTTTCGGAAACTTTATAAGACGGATTGTTCGTCAGCTGTGCGTGGTTCTCCTGGTATGCATCTAAAAGACCAACCAATCTCGCAGCAACCTCATCTTTTTTGTATGTGGCAACTTCTTTGTCTGCCTTGAATTTCGCAGCGCTGTCATCAAAAATCTTCTTTACCTCACCATTGATTTTTTCAAATTCTTTCAAAAACTCAGGTTCTTTCTTAGCAAGAAGAGTTTCCATATTGATTTTCGTAGCGTAAGTTTCAAATGCTTTTTGTCCTTCTACCAAGAAATCGTTGTTGGCTTTTGCATCTCCGGTAATGGTCATTACCTGCGGGAAATCTGCCGCATTTCCTGAAATATTAAGTGTTTGTCCGCCTTTCAGATAAACCATATTCGATTTTCCTGCATACGTAATCACATAAAGACCATTTTGAGGTGCATCAAACGAACCTGAAAACTCACCTTTAGAATCTACCCCAATGTTAATCAGCGGAAGCGTCCCTACGCCTGATGCTTCGATAATCTCAATTCTTTCCAGCGGCGAACCACCTTTTACAGTTCCTTTTACCTCAACCTTCTTTGAGCACGATACGGCAAATATTGCCAACATGATCAATAAAAAATATTTCTTCATTATTTTATTTTAAAACTTGGCAAAAATAAGTTATTCAAACGTTTAAATGAAATTAAAATGGGCTTTTTGTGAAAAGATTAACAACAAAAAATCGCTTTCCGATTTGGAAAGCGATCCTAAAATCACATTGAAATATTTCTATCCTTTGTCTAAACTTGCAGACATGTACTCTCTGTTCATTCTGGCGATTACTTCCAGGGAAATTCCTTTTGGACACTCCACTTCGCAAGCACCGGTGTTGGAGCAGTTTCCGAAGCCTTCTTCATCCATGGTTTTCACCATGTTCAGAACTCTTCGCTTCGCTTCAACTCTACCTTGTGGAAGTAATGCGAACTGAGAAACTTTTGCACCAACGAACAGCATTGCTGAACCGTTTTTACAAGTTGCCACACACGCACCGCAACCGATACATGCTGCTGCATCCATCGCTTTGTCGGCATCTTCCTTAGGAACCGGAATCGCATTCGCGTCCAAAGTATTTCCTGAAGTGTTTACGGATACGAAACCACCGGCAGCCATAATTCTATCGAAAGCAGATCTGTCAACCACCAAGTCTTTGATTACCGGGAACGCTGCACTTCTCCAAGGTTCGATGGTGATGGTTTCACCGTCTTTGAACATTCTCATGTGAAGCTGGCACGTTGTAATTCCGGTATCCGGACCGTGCGGACGACCGTTGATGTAAAGCGAACACATACCGCAGATTCCTTCACGACAGTCGTGGTCGAAAGCGATTGGTTCTTTTCCTTCGTTAATTAAGTTCTCGTTCAGGATATCCAGCATTTCCAGGAAAGATGAATCCGTAGAAACGTCAGAAATCTTGTAAACTTCGAACTGTCCTTTTGTTTTATTGTTTTTCTGTCTCCAAATTTTCAGAGTCAGATTAAGTCCTTTATTTGCACTCATTTTCTTACTGTATTTTGGAGATTATTTATAACTTCTTTGTTTCACTTCAATATTTTCATAGATCAAAGGCTCCTTGTGCATTACCTCAGCATTGATGTCTGCACCCTGGTATTCCCAGCAGGCGGCGTACATGTAGTTTTCGTCATCTCTCTCGGCTTCGCCTTCTTCAGTGGCGTGATCCCAACGGAAGTGTCCGCCGCAGGATTCGTTTCTTTCCAAAGCGTCTTTCGCCATCAGTTGGCCCAATTCAAGGAAATCTGCAACACGGAACGCTTTCTCCAGTTCCATATTCATCTCGTTGGCATCTCCCGGAACTTTTACATCTCTCCAGAATTCTTCGCGAACCTGAGCAATTTCCGCAATCGCTTCTCTTAAACCTTCCGGTGTTCTGCCCATTCCAACCTTGTTCCACATGATGTGGCCCAATTTTTTATGGAAATGATCCACAGAATATTTACCGTTGTTGGTAAGGAAGAAATTGATTTTATCCTTCACCTCTTTTTCTGCCGCATCAAATGCTTCAGAATTGGTCGGGATTGCACCGGTTCTGATGTCTGCAGAAAGATAATCTGCAATCGTATAAGGCAATACGAAATAACCATCGGCTAAACCTTGCATTAATGCGGAAGCACCCAGTCTGTTCGCACCGTGGTCGGAGAAATTCGCTTCCCCAATCACGAAACATCCCGGAATTGTAGATTGCAAATTGTAATCAACCCAAATACCGCCCATCGTATAGTGAACTGCCGGATAGATCTTCATCGGGGTCACATAAGGGTTGTCTGCGGTAATTTTTTCGTACATCACGAAAAGGTTTCCGTATTTTTCTTCAACCCAAGCTTTTCCTAAATCATAAATCTGCTGCTGCGACGGATTGTGAATATTCTTTTCAATCGCGGCTTCTTTACCTTTTTTCATAATTTCTGTCGAGAAATCGAGGTAAACACCTTCTTTGGTATCATTATTTTCGATTCCGTATCCGGCATCGCATCTTTCTTTTGCCGCTCTGGAAGCCACGTCACGCGGAACGAGGTTACCGAAGGCAGGATATCTTCTTTCCAGATAATAATCTCTGTCTTCTTCTTTAATATTTTCTGGTCTCAGCTTACCTGCGCGAATAGCCTCTGCATCTTCAATATTTTTAGGAACCCAGATTCTTCCGGAGTTTCTTAAAGATTCTGACATCAAAGTCAGTTTAGACTGCTGTGTTCCATGTACCGGAATACAGGTCGGGTGAATCTGTACGAAACAAGGATTTGCGAAATACGCTCCTTTTTTATGAATTTTCCAGGCCGCAGAAACATTGGATCCCATTGCATTGGTTGATAGGAAATAAACGTTTCCGTAACCACCGGATGCTATGACTACAGCGTGTGCAGAATGTCTTTCGATTTCGCCGGTAACCAGGTTTCTGGCGATAATACCTCTTGCTTTACCATCAACAATGACTAAATCCATCATCTCGTGGCGGTTATACATTTTGATACGCCCTTTACCGATTTGACGGCTCATTGCGGAATAAGCTCCTAACAACAATTGCTGTCCGGTCTGTCCTTTTGCGTAGAACGTTCTTTTAACCTGAACTCCACCGAAAGAACGGTTATCCAACTGTCCACCATATTCTCTACCAAACGGAACACCTTGTGCTACACACTGGTCGATAATATTTGCAGAAACTTCTGCCAAACGGTAAACGTTGGCTTCTCTTGCACGATAGTCACCACCTTTAATGGTATCGTAGAATAATCTATATGTAGAGTCACCGTCGCCCTGATAATTTTTAGCAGCGTTGATACCTCCTTGTGCAGCGATGGAGTGCGCTCTTCTTGGTGAATCCTGATAACAGAATGCCTTTACATTATAACCTTGCTCTGCCAAAGTTGCAGCAGCTGAACCTCCTGCCAAACCTGTTCCAACAACAATAATATCAATTTTGTCGCGGTTGTTTGGTGCAACCAGGTTCATATGATTTTTATGATTAGTCCACTTATCCGCTAATGGACCGTGTGGAATTTTTGAATCTAATTTGCTCATACTAAATTGATATTATTGAGTTACAAAATGAAAAATTGCGATGAAAATAAAACCTGCAGGAATAAGGATTGAATACCAGTTTCCTAAAGTTTTAATCATTGGTGTATATTTCGGATGTCTTGCACCAACCGACTGGAACGACGACTGGAAGCCGTGCGCCAAGTGAAGTCCTAAAAGTACAAACGCCACAACATACAACCCAACCGTAAGTGGACTGGTAAATTTGTTTGTTAGGTGATCATACTCGGTTCCGCTGATCTGCAGACTTTCCATTCCCAAAGCCGGATAATTGGTTGCGATCGTAGGTAACCAAAACTGTGCAAGGTGAAGCATAAGGAACGCAAGAATTACAGCACCTGAAATCAGCATATTGCGCGACATCCAGGTTGAATTTTCTTTTCTGGCGTTCACGGCATATTTCACCGGTCTTGCTTTAGCATTCTGCATTTCCAGGACAAATCCCATCACAAAATGGAAAATAACACCGATAAGTAAAATCGGCTGCATCAGGAACTGAATAAAAGGGTTTTTACCCATGAAATGGGACGCCTCGTTGAACCACTCCGGTCCAAAAACCGATAGGAAGTTGATTGCCAAGTGCATCAACAGAAAAATCAGCAAAAACATTGCGGACAATGCCATTGCATACTTTCTACCGATGGTAGAACTCGTTAAACCTGCCATAAATATTTGATTTTTTCTAGTTTTGAATTTCCACAAAGTTAAAGAAATGTTAAGGTTAATGGAAGTGAGAAATGTCAGAATCGTATAGTTTGTAATGATTCTAAATAAATTGCAATGGGAATATTTACCGCAAAACTTATTGATAACCAATCATTAATATTAAAAATACTATGGCTCACATCTTAATTAAATTATTATCTTTGAAATGAAAAAAGATGAAAACATCCTTCATTTTATTTCTTTTAGCTCTTTTTTTCATCAGTTCCTGCAGCGTAACGAAAGTTTCTGATTCAAAACCATATCACGAAAATACTCTAAAAACAGGCACTAATTATTTGTTTGTAAAGGTAGATAACTCAAAAATAAATGCAAAGCTTGATTCAGTATCTACTGTGAATTTTTATGTCACCAACAGAGAAAAATCTTCTCTAATACTGAAACGTGAGGAATACCCTGTTGTGAAAAAATATTCCGTCCCGTTGACATTGGCAATTCCAGCCGGAGTTTTAGTTGGTGCTTATATCATTACTGCAATTGGATTACGGCAATGGTCGAGCGGTTGGAATTAATATCGTGAAGGGCTTACTTCAAAAGTTTCCTCACCTATTTTAATTTCTTCAGCATCTTCGGGAATTTCATTTATCGCAAAACTTTTTACTCTTCGCGAGGTCAAATAAGGATCAATTACAAAACGCTGGACTTTTTCCAAATCAGCAGATTTTGGAATCCAAAATATGACATGATTTTCCATTTTATTTGAAAAATATCGGTCGTTAAAATGATTGTGAACTAAAATTTCATCCTGCAAATTGTGATAAGTGTTTAATCCTAATCTTAAAATAAAAAAGGACAAAACTGCTATCGAAAACCTCAAAGCATTTTTCAGATCCATTTTCTTAATTAAAAATCTTAGGAAATAAATTCCTATAAATGCAAAAAGCACTTCAGCAAGCGTCATTGGTATCGTTTTACTGAAAAGAAAATCCTGATTAGAAAACCAATTTATCAAATCTAAAACTTTTAGAATCAACAAATCGTATAGCTGAAATAACTCATTAAAAACCAATTTAAAATGAATGAAAAAAGTCATTATTAAACTTGAAATAATCAGAATTTGCGCAAGAGGAATGATTACCAAATTGGCAATGATTGAAATGAAAGAAAACTGACTGAAATAAAAAAGCACCAAAGGAAGTGTCGCAATCTGACACGCCAAAGTCATTGAAAACGTATTGAAAAGTACTTTTTTGAGTATTGTATTTTGTTTTGGAAGATAATGCAGAATGGGTTGATTGAGCCAAAAAATTCCGAAAACCGCAGAGAAACTTAACTGAAAACCTACATCAAAAACGTTATTAGTATTAATAATTAGGATGATCAGTGCAGCGAGCGAAAGCGAATGCAGCAAATCGGATTTGCGCTGAAGCAAATGAAACATAAAAAACGTGGTAAGCATCAGGCAAGCACGGAAAACAGAATTTCCCAATCCAATGAAAATTCCAAAAGCCCAAATGAACAGTAAACTGAAAAAAATGGCATAGCGCTTAAGTTTTGAAGGAATAATCGCGAGAAAAAATAAGTAAAACAATCCGAAAATAATCCCGACATGCGTTCCTGAAATGGCTAAAATGTGAGCGACTCCACTTCTCTGAAAAGCGGTTATCGTTTCGGGATCCATTTCTGTTCGGTCGGCGAGAATAATGCCCTTCATGAATTCTCTGCTCTTTGGAGAAATGCTCGCTTTATCAATTTTCTGAAGAATATCAAGGCGCTGTTGCTTCATTCTTTCAATAAAAGACAAATCATTTCTTTTATGAAATTTCAACTCACCGGGAAGATAACTTTGAAAATAAATATCTCTTCTTTTAAGGTATTTAGCGTAATCAAACTGATAACTATTCTCAGGTGGTTTTGTTGGATTCAGAAAAACCTCACCTTTATAATAATGCTTATAATCGAGCTCGGAATGCCGCTTCGGAATTGAAATTACACTGTTGAACCGATGCTCATTATTAAATATTTCAACCTCATATCTACGATTATTTTTATTGGAGTTTAATTTTGTTTTCAGTTTAAAAACAATTTCTTCTTTCTGATTGAGTCGTGGAAAATCAGGTTTCTGAGTATTCAGGAAATGCAGAAAAACACCAACAGAAAAGAAGAAAGCTCCGATAAAAACAGCTTTAAACTTCTGAATAAAAAAGTTCTTAAAAAATAGAAGTGACAATAAAATAGTTGAAAAAACAAGAATAAAAATCGAGAAATAAAAGCTCAGGGAAAGATACTCCTGAAAAAGAATTCCGGAAACAAAACAAATTACTGCAAGTAAAAAGGGCTGCTTCTTCAAAATCAATTTTAATTCTCTAACTTAAGAAAATTAAAATTAATAGATTACTGTCAGTAATTTACAATAATTTTCGCTGCGTTTTCGCTTGCTCCTTTTCCACCGAGTTTCTCCCGAAGTATCGCATAATCTTCCAGGATTTCCTCTCTTTTAGATCCTGAGAGAATATTTTGTAGTTCTAAAACAAGATTACTAGTATTTAACTCATTCTGTATCAACTCTTTAACGACCTCTTTGTCCATGATGAGATTTACCAGAGAAATATATTTGATGTGCTTCACCAAGCGCTTGGCAATTTCATAAGAAACTTTACTGCCACGATAGCAAACCACCTCCGGAATATTGAGGAGCGCAGTTTCCAAAGTTGCGGTTCCGGAAGTTACAAGAGCGGCTTTTGAGCATCTCAGCAAGTCATAAGTTTTATTGGAAACGAAATGAACATTTTCATCTACATACTTCTCGTAGAACTCTTTCGGCAAACTCGGTGCGCCGGCAATGACAAACTGATAGTCGGGAAAATGAGGTCGCACAGAAAGCATCATTTCCAGCATTTTCTCAACTTCCTGCTTTCGGGACCCGGGTAAAAGTGCAATAATTTCTTTCTCGTTGAGATTATTTTCAGATTTAAACTGATGAAATTCAATAGGTTTCAAGTCTGAAATTGCATCAAGCAACGGATGTCCAACGAAATAAGATTCGACGCCGTGTTTCTTATAAAAATCTTTTTCAAAGGGCAGAATTACCAGTAAATCATCCACATACTTTCTAATAATTTCTACACGCCCTTCCTTCCATGCCCAAAGCTGCGGCGAAATGTAGTAGACAACTCGGATTCCGAGTTCTTTCGCAAATTTTGCAATACGAAGATTGAAGCCGGGATAATCGATTAAAACCAAAACATCGGGCTTCCAATTTCGGATATCATTTTTACAGAATTTAATGTTCCCTAGAATCGTTTTCAGGTTTTTCGCCACTTCAAGAAACCCCATAAATGCTAAATCGCGGTAATGTTTTACAGGATTTATTTCAGCAACTTCAGCCATTAAATCACCGCCCCAAAAACGGAATTCCGCTTCAGAATCTTTATTTTTTATGGCTTTCATCAGGTTGCTTCCATGCAAATCTCCCGATGCTTCTCCAGCAATGATATAGTATTTCAAAATGATAGATTTCTTTTAATAATTTAAATTTAGATTTTCAAAATAGTTAAGAACATTTCTGCTACTGAACTTGCACGAAACTTCTCTTCCAAAACGGTTTTTCACCTTTTCAGCAACCGAAGGATAGACTGTCGCATCGCCCAATTCATCAAAAAAGAAAGGGAATTTTTCAGTTTCAGGATGCAGTTCGTCCGCGAAAAAATCAGCTCCAAAAGCAATATGGTTTTCAGCGCCCAACTTTAATGCATATTCCAAATGCGAATAAAAATCATCAGCTTTTTCCGGATTGATGAAATATTTCACAAAGTTCAATCCAATCAGTCCTCTTCTTCTCACGATTTCCTGCACCAGTTCATCCGGAAGATTTCTGGGATGGTTGAAAACAGATCTCATATTGGAATGACTTGCAATAACCGGAACTTTCAGATTATTTATATCGATGAAGTTGAGCATATCGACTGCAAGGCGATCACTGGTGTGTGATAAATCTACCGCAATTTTATGATTATGAAGATGTTCCAATAATAATTTTCCGTCTTTCTTCAAACCGACATCCGTATAATTACCGCCACCAAAACGGTTTTCAAGATGATGCGTAAAGGTGATATACATCAAATTTACCTTAGATTTTATTTGCGACAACCTTTCAAAAGCGGTTTCAACAGGTGCATCTTCTTCGCATAAACCCGACGCATTTTCAACGGCACCTATAATTCCGATTCCGTTTTCTTTTAATTCCGTAATCTCAGCATTGAACTCAAAAAAATCCGGAAGTTCAAGAAGGTCTTTATACTTTACAATCTGCTTTTCAACATACTGCACGCTTCCCTTTCCAGTTGAAGAATAAAAAGCCATCACCTGAAAACCGACATTTCCTTTACGTAAATTTTCAACGGAACTACGCATCTTGCTGTTTACAGTTATGCCCGGTTCTATCAAAAAACAGGTGAGATCGCAATGAAGATCAATGATTTTATCCATCATATTCAAAGAAGAAAGATTTATAAATTCCGTAATTTTGTTTCAAAGATAAAATAAAAATGTCTGAAGATTTCGAAATAAAAAATAAAGTTGCAGACAGCGGACTGATCAATTTCGACCTTTCTACACTGCTGCCAAAAGGAGAACGCAAAGGTATCGACCTGAAAGATTTCCTTTGGGAAGGACAGGTTCTCAGAGAAAAAGATTTCCGCGAAAAAGTGGAGGCCATTAACGTTGATGATTATGCGGACGCTTATGTTTTCATTTTCAATTCAGCCGATGCCATTGTTCCACTTTGGGCGTATTTTTTACTCACTGCAAAAATTACGGATGTTGCCAAAAAGGTAGTTTACGGCAACCGTGAAGATTTGGAGGTTCTGCTGATGCACAATGCCATACAAACCCACGATTTCACGGAGCTGATGCACAAACGGGTTTTAGTAAAAGGATGCTCCGATGTCAACATTCCTGAAAACGCCTATATCGAACTCGTTGAACAGCTGAAACCTCTGGTAAAATCTCTAATGTTTGGCGAGGCCTGCTCGAACGTGCCGATTTTCAAAAGATAATTTTTAACGAAACTTTATAATAGCAGGTCTTGGTTTTCGGAATGTTTTTTGATAACTTTAATTCTCACTTTTAATAACAATTTAAAAAAACAAACTATGAGTTTATTGGATCTATTAACAGGAAATGCCGGAAATCAGGTTGCTGAACAGGCTGAAAACAAATTCGGAATTTCTAAAAATCAAATTATTGCACTTTTGGCAGTAGCTGCACCACTGGTAATTTCATACCTTAAAAACAAATCGCAGGACGCAAGAGAAGCAGAAGCACTGAATAACGCACTGGACAGAGACCACGATGGATCTATCCTGAACGACCCAACTCAAATTGAGGCAAGACAGGCAGAAGGCGGATCGATTCTTGACCATATTTTTGGAGGTCAGAAAACCCAGGTTGAGAACTCTCTTTCTGAGCAAACTGGTATTTCGATGAACAAAATCGGGCCAATTCTTGCGATGCTTGCACCGTTAATTATGGGTTATATTGGTAAAGAAAAACAGTCGAACAATGTAAACTCGGGAGGTTTAGGAGATCTTTTGGGAGGAATTCTTGGGCAGGCTCAACAACAGGCTCAACCTTCAAATCCATTGAACGATATTCTTGGGCAGGTTCTGGGCGGAGGTCAGCAGCAATCTTCAGGAAATCCTTTGAATGATATTCTTGGGCAAGTTCTCGGAGCCGGACAGCAACAGCAACAATCTCAAGGCGGACTTGGCGGATTGTTAGGTTCTATCCTTGGAGGAAGATAATTTCCGAGTTCATAAAAAAATGAAACCGAAGATTATTCTTCGGTTTTTTTCTTTCTTGTCGTTTTAGGTTTTTCTTCGGCCGCAGTCTCTTCTGCTTTTTCTGCTTTCTTTTTCGCTGCTTTAGCCTTTGGTTCGGTCTTTTCAGCTTTTACCGGTTTCTCTGCAACAGGTGTTGGTTTCACCGATTTTCTCGGTCTGGTTTTACCGTAGCTTCCCGCAATACGCTTTCCTCTGGTGGTTTTCTTATCTCCTTTTCCCATAATGAATTAATATTTTTTGGTTGAATAACAAATTTAGGAAAAGTTTTTCAATTCACTAAATGATTGAAAACCAATTATATAATAAATAGAAGCTAAGACGCATTCTTCAGCAAAGCATTCTGTCGTTTTTTATAATTTCTCCAGTTCCATGGTTCTACAGGATTTGATTCCTGCCAAAGTCCGATTTTCTTTTTTCGCGCCTGAATTTCAAGTTCCGCATAATTCATATTTTTCGAATAACGTTTGAAATGCCAGGCCAAACCATTTCTCACCAATTCCTTGTTAATGTTCTGATTTTTGTAGAAAATTTCGGCAATCCATCTTCCGTTTCGGTCTGGACGATCGGCAATAACCACAGTGACTTCCTTTCCGAAAATTCGATCAGAAACAAACTGCTTGGCTTTATACCCAAATGGTTGATTACGTTCCGGTGTATCGATGTGTGCCAAACGGATGACCTGTCTTTTATTATTAAAAAGAATCGAAACGGTATCGCCGTCGGTGATACCAATAATTTTGGCGGTATAAGTTTGCGCAAAAACGAAAACTGTAAACTGTAAAAACAGTAGAAATAATAGAGGTTTCTTCATTAAAGCAAAAATACAGAAATTTAATTTTTTGACTACTTCGAATACTTTAATTAATTAGTGAAGTAATGCCATCAAAACTTCCAGCTTCGTTCTTCCATCTTCCATCTCAAACTCTTATCTTTGCAGTCGGAAATTTCAAATCAAAAAAATGTTCAGAACACACACCAACGGAGAATTATCACTCAAAAATCTTAACGAACAAGTTACACTTTCGGGTTGGGTTCAAACCATCCGCGACAAAGGTTTTATGATTTGGATCGATTTGCGCGACCGCTACGGAATTACGCAGTTGGTGTTCGATGAAGACCGTTCTTCAAAGGAACTGATGGAGCAGGCCAAAAAACTCGGACGTGAATTTGTGATTCAGGTTTCAGGAAAAGTGATTGAAAGAACCTCCAAAAATCCAAAAATTCCAACCGGTGAAATTGAAATTTTGGTGGAGAAACTGAACCTTCTGAACGCTTCCGAACTTCCGCCTTTCACCATTGAAGATGAAACCGACGGTGGTGAAGAGTTGAGAATGAAATACCGTTATCTCGACATCCGAAGAAATCCGGTGAAAGACAAATTGATTTTCCGTCACAAAATGGCGCAGAAAGTGAGAAATTATCTTTCTGACAAAGGATTTATCGAGGTGGAAACGCCGGTTCTGATTAAATCAACTCCGGAAGGAGCGAGAGATTTCGTAGTCCCGAGCCGAATGAATCCGGGACAGTTTTATGCGTTGCCACAATCGCCGCAAACCTTTAAACAATTACTAATGGTTGGCGGAATGGACCGTTATTTTCAAATTGTAAAATGTTTCCGAGATGAGGATTTAAGAGCCGACAGACAACCGGAATTCACACAAATCGACTGCGAAATGGCATTTGTAGAGCAGGAAGATGTACTTGAAATTTTTGAAGGAATGACCGCTTCGCTTATCAAAGATATCTCCGGAAAAGAGGTCGGAAAATTCCCGAGAATGACATTTGACGAAGCGATGAGAAAATACGGAAACGACAAACCCGACATCCGTTTCGGAATGGAATTCGTAGAACTGAACAACCTTGTAAAAGGTAAAGATTTCAAAATTTTTGATGACGCAGAACTAGTAGTCGGAATCAACGTTGAAAGTTGCGCAGAATATACCAGAAAACAGATCGACGCATTGATTGATTGGGTAAAACGTCCACAGATTGGTGCTTCAGGAATGGTCTGGATTAAATATCAAAATGACGGTGTGGTCACATCATCTGTCAATAAATTCTACGACGAAGATTCTTTGAAGAAAATTGCAGAGAAATTCG
>CAZPQV010000007.1:54325-57493 GCA_964588705.1 uncultured Chryseobacterium sp. | reverse complement strand
CTCGAGTAATAGTCAGAGATTTTTTTTTTTTTTTTCGCAGTATAATAACTTTTCGCAGGAGATGCAACGATTGCAAACATGTATTTATTAGAAATTCTTGCCTTAAGTGCTTCTTCAGTTGCGAAAATTAAAGGTCTGATATACAGTGATTTACCTTCTCCGTGAGGAATCCATGCTCTGTCCATATCCATTAAAGCTTTCAGTCCATCGATGAACATTTCGCGGGTCACTTCCGGCATTGCAAGTCTTGTTGCAGATTTATTGATACGTTCAAAATTCTTTTCCGGTCTGAAAAGGAATACGTTTCCGTCTTTGTCCTTATACGCTTTCATTCCTTCGAAACATGCCTGTCCATAATTAAAGGTCATATTCGCTGGCGAAAAAGAAAGCGGTCCGTAAGGCATTAGTTTTACCTCACCCCATTTTCCGTTTTCGTATTCACAGATGATCATATGATCAATAAAATGGTCTCCGAATGAGTAACTTTCAGGATCAAAGGATCCAATTCTTGGATTTGAAGATTTTTGAATTATCATTTTTTTAAAATAATTTAATTTTAACAAATAGAATATTATTCGTTAAATATAAAGATTTTAATTTAAATTTGACAAATATTGTTATGAAAAGAGAGGTAAAGCTTACAAATGACGGAAGCAAAACATTGTTTATCAATGATTTAAATGAAGGTTATCATTCACATCATGGTGCGCTTCAGGAAGCCAAACACGTGTTTATTGATAATGGATTAAAATTGATAAATAATTATGAAATTAATATTTTAGAACTCGGTTTTGGAACAGGTTTGAATGTTTTAGTAACTATTGATGAATTTTTAAAAACTGACAAAAGTCATGCAATTCACTACTTTTCGCTCGAAAAATATCCCGTTTTATTAACCGAGGTTCAGGAATTAAACTATGATTCACTTTTTGATAACAATTTTTTAACTAAAATTAATCAGAAGATCCACGAAGCTGAATGGAATAAATCCGTTGAAATAGTCCCCAATTTTTTTCTCACTAAAATTGAAGCAGATTTTTACCAACTGAAGAATATCGTCCTTCCGGAAATTGATTTGGTATACTTCGATTGCTTTGGAGCCCGTGTTCAGCCAGATCTTTGGGAGAAACCTTTGTTTGAAATGGTTGCTGATAAAATGAAGAAAAACGGACTTTTAACAACTTATGCCTCAAAAGGAAGTGTGAGAAGAATTCTGCAGGAACTCAATTTTGAAGTAGAGAAAAGACCTGGACCTCCCGGAAAAAGAGAAATGATTAACGCCACAAAACTTTATGCCAAATGATTAATAAAATAAATGTGCGGATTTATGCAATTTGTATAAAAGACAAGAAAGTTTTTGCGCTTCATGAGGATTATGCGGGATTTAAAATGACCAAATTTCCGGGTGGCGGCTTGGAATATGGAGAAGGAACCATCGAATGTCTTCAACGAGAATTTGCCGAAGAACTGAATTTAAAAATAAAAAATACTGAACATTTCTATACTCAGGAAGATTTCCTGTTATCAAAATTTCGGGAAAACGAACAGCTTCTTACCATTTATTACACAACGGAAATTGTAAATGAAGATGAACTGAAAATCCTTGATGAATCCATCGAAAGAACAGAATGGGTTTCCCTTGAAGAAGAAAGCCCTTTTCAGCTGCCAATCGATAAAATTGTTTTTGAAAAACTGAAGGAACGGTTTTTATAAAACCTCGTTCAAGATTTTTGCGAGACGCAAACCTCCATAATATAGCTGCTTTTCCAGAACATCGTTAAATCTGTAGTTGTAAGCGTAAGAATAATTCTGATTGGGTTTGGTGTAGCTGTAAACGGTATTTGCAACCTGATGGTATTCGAAAAACCAATCTTCCAAAGTCCCTTTCATGATCTCCTTCTTTTCTTTCCTCGATTTCACATCCAAAACTCGCGCATATTCCGTAAATGAATATTTTGTGTTATCAATGATTTTTCCATCCCAAAGTGCATGCAGATTGGTGGGCTCACCAAAGTAATTAAGTTTTATAAGATTTCCGCCCAAATCCTCTGCTCTGCCAATATGCATGGGCTGTGCAAGATCTCCAACCAAATGAATCAGAAAACGCAGAGCAATTTCGTGTTCATTTTTTGAAAGATTTTTATCTTTTAGTTTATTGGATACAGTCTGAATTTCTGTATAAAGATTGGGACCTTTCTGTGATTTCAGTTCGTTTACAAACTTTTCATAATCTTTGCTTGGACTGATATTTACATAATGCCAAACATCAGCATGTTTCCAGTGTCCGGTAGAATCCGACTTAATGAAATCCGGCCAATTTGCCCAATATGCCAGCTTCTGTTTTCCAATTAATTTCTTCAGTTTGTGCTTAGTGCTGCACTTGAGATTATTCTCGGCAATTTCAGCAATTACGCGGTGTCCGGTTGTTCCCCACGCGAAAACATTGAGTGAAATTGAAAGCAGAAAAAGGGAAAATAGTTTTACAAAAATTGGTTTCATTTAGTATCTTTTTACTTTGAAATCCCTGTATCCGGGATAAGGGCGAAGATAACCTAAATTCCAGTTAGTTTGCAAGAGAGCTTCAACAAATTCGTCGTCGCGGTATTTGTAAGGATTATACTCCTTTTTCAGTTCAATATCTGCGGCATTTCCTTTTACATTCCACCAAAAAGCGCTCCATCCACCTCTTAGCTCTCGGATGATTTCGTAAACCGGTTTTCCCGTTGCACGATACATCAACTTTGCAAAAACCTGACCTTCAGAAGTGGTTAAATCCCTTAACTGTGCTTCGTATTGCGAAGCCAATTCTTGCTGTTTTGATTTGGAAAATTTTCTCTTTTCGCTGGAATCCATTGCCGAAAGCTGGGCGTTTAAATCACGGTATTGTTGTAATGCAGTTAGAAAAAGTGGATAAACTCTATTAAGTTTTTTGTTCAGAAAGAGATAATAATTTCTGTCGAGTTGGTTGTTGAAATGCGGTTTTTTGGCGAGCATCAGTTCATCCATCACCACCACCGTTTCGCCATCTATTTCGTAAATTTTTGCTTTTTGTCTTTCGTCGTAGTAGTATTTGTTGCCATATTCGTCAGTTTGAAGCATTTCCGGAGCGTATTGGCTGAGCGGTCGTGCGATTGTATCGTTCTGACTGAATACCTGAATAACTAAAAA
>CAZPQV010000007.1:53092-54315 GCA_964588705.1 uncultured Chryseobacterium sp. | reverse complement strand
TAAATCAATGTTTAAATAAGCAAAAAACATTCCTTTTAATGAAATTTGAAAAAAAATCTCTAAAATTTTTAGAAGAATATCTTAACACAGCATCACCAACGGGTTTTGAACGAAACGGACAGGATGTTTGGATGAAATATCTGAAACCCTATGTCGATAAAATTGAAGTAGATCATTACGGCACTTGCTACGGCGTGATTAATCCTGAAGCAGAATTCAAAGTGGTGATTGAAGCGCACGCCGACGAAATTTCCTGGTATGTGAATTATATTACCGATGACGGACTCATTTACGTTATCAGAAATGGTGGTTCAGATCAGATGATTGCACCTTCTAAAGTAGTGAATATTCATGGAGAAAAAGGAATTGTGAAAGGTGTTTTCGGATGGCCGGCGATTCATACAAGAGGTGTGAATTCGAATGATCCTATACCGAAACTGGAAAATATTTTTATCGATTGTGGTGCGACAACTAAAAAAGAAGTTGAGGAACTTGGCATTCACGTGGGTTGTATGATTACTTATCCTGATGAATTTTTTGAACTGAACGACCGCTATTTTGTTTGCCGCGCACTGGATAACAGAATGGGTGGATTTATGATTGCTGAAGTTGCAAGAATGCTTCACGCCAACAAAAAGAAACTGCCTTTCGGATTATACATTGTGAATTCTGTGCAGGAAGAAGTTGGACTTTATGGTGCGGATATGATTGCGGATACCATCAAACCAAATATCGCAATCATCACAGATGTTACGCACGATACGTCTACCCCAATGATTGAAAAAAAGAAAGAAGGTGACCAAAAATGTGGAAACGGTCCGGTTGTTTTCTTCGCGCCAAGCATTCATCACAATATTCGTGAAGTGATTTTAGAAACTGCAAAAGCCAAGAAAATTCCTTATCAAAGAGCTGCTGCAAGCAGAGCTACGGGAACTGATACCGATGTTTTTGCACATTCAAACGGTGGTGTTCCTAGCGCTTTAATTTCGCTTCCTTTGCGCTATATGCACACAACGGTGGAGATGGTAAACAAAAATGATGTGCAGAACGTAATTAAATTAATCTATGAAACTCTGCTTAAACTGAAGCCGGATATGAACCTGAAATACCATTAAAAGATGCAACTATGACTGTTATGCCAGTGGTCGTTGATGGATAAAACGTTAAAAATGCAATTCAGATGAATATTATCAATATATGAGGTGAAAAAATGAGAGATGCAT
>CAZPQV010000007.1:0-53082 GCA_964588705.1 uncultured Chryseobacterium sp. | reverse complement strand
AAGTAAAAAGATAAAGTAACAAAAAGTAAAAAATGAAAAACAGATTAATAGCGCCTTCCCTGCTTTCGGCCGATTTCGGAAACCTGCAAAGAGATATTGAAATGCTAAACAGAAGTCAGGCAGACTGGTTTCATGTGGATGTAATGGACGGAAGATTTGTGCCGAATATTTCCTTTGGATTTCCGGTAATGAAAACCATCAGTCAACACGCGAAGAAGTTCGTGGATGTTCACCTGATGATTGTAGAACCGGAGAAATATGTTGAAGAGTTCATCAATCAGGGAGCGGATTTGGTTTCGGTTCACTATGAGGCGTGCACGCATTTGCACAGAACCATTAATTTCATTCAGCAGAAAGGTGCAAAAGCGGGCGTGGTGCTTAATCCGTCCACACCTGTTTTAATGTTGGAAGATATTATTGCAGATGTTGATCTGGTTCTTTTAATGAGTGTAAATCCCGGATTTGGTGGACAGAAATTTATCGAAAATACTTACAAAAAGATTTCGGAGACTAAGGATTTAATCATCAGTAATAATTCGACGGCTCTCATCGAAATTGACGGCGGTGTAAACCTTGACAATGCATCGAAACTTTTTGAAGCCGGAGCAGACGTTCTTGTCGCCGGAAACGCAGTGTTCAGTAGTGAGAATCCCGAGAAAACAATTGAACTTCTCAAGTTATAAAAAATAAACAGGCTGTCGATGGCAGCCTGTTTTGCTTTCTCATAAAAAGCTAAGAGCTAAAAAAATAATTTGAATGAAAAGGTCATTAGTTTCAATTCAAATTTGAGTAAAAAATTAATTCAAAAAAATTACACATTTGGGTGATTTTACGAAATGTGAAATAAGCCAAATTTTGAGAATTTAATCAAAAAGTAATTTTGGGCTTTGATTTTGATAAGCAGTTACTCAGAAAAGATCTTAAAATAAAATTATAAGAACAAAAAGTTTTTTCATTGAATTTGTGTTAAATAAAAAAACCGCTCCAAAATTGGAGCGGTTTAAATTTATGAAATTTCAGTTGGATTAGTTTCCGCCTTCCATTTTCTTTTTAAGTTCTGCTAAAGCGTCGATATCACCAAAAGTTGATTTCTCTTCGCCTGAAGTTGCAGCCGGTTTTGAAGCAGCTTCTTTAGCATTTCTTCTTTCCTCATCCTTGAAGGTTCCCGTGTGAGAAACTACTACTCTCTTGAATTCTTTGTTGAATTCGATTACTTTGAAGTCAGCAGCTTCACCTTTCTTAATTTTAGAACCGTCTTCTTTTTCAAGAAGTCTTGCTGGACAAAATGCTTCTACTTCAACATCTTCAAACTGAACCTGAGCTCCTTTATCGAAAACGTCTGTTGCAGTTCCGTTGTGTACGGTTCCTTCAGCATATTTAGTTTCGAATTTGTCCCAAGGGTTTTCAGAAAGTTGTTTGTGACCAAGAGAAATTCTTCTTGATTCTGTATCTACTTCAAGAACTACAACCTCCAGTTTGTCTCCTACGTTGCAGAATTCAGATGGATGCTTGATTTTCTTAGTCCACGAAAGGTCAGAAATGTAAACAAGACCGTCGATACCTTCTTCAAGCTCTACGAATACTCCGAAGTTTGTAAAGTTTCTTACAGTTCCGGTGTGTGTAGAACCTACAGGATATTTCTTATCGATATTTTCCCATGGATCGCTTGAAAGTTGCTTCATACCAAGAGAAATTTTTCTTTCTTCTCTGTCTAATGTAAGAACTTCAGCTTCTACTTCGTCACCAACTTTTACGAAATCTCCGGCGCTTCTCAAGTGAGTACTCCAAGACATTTCAGATACGTGGATAAGTCCTTCTACACCAGGAGCAACCTCTACGAATGCACCATAATCTGCAAGAACAACAACTTTACCTTTTACTTTATCTCCAACTTTAAGGTCAGCAGAAAGCGCATCCCAAGGGTGAGCTTCAAGCTGCTTCATACCAAGCTGGATTCTTGTTTTCTCATCATCAAAATCAAGGATTACAACTTTTACAGTCTGTCCGTCCTCAAGGATTTCTGATGGATGATTAACTCTGCTCCAAGAAAGGTCAGTAATGTGGATAAGACCGTCAACACCTCCAAGGTCGATGAATACACCGTAAGAAGTAATGTTTTTAACAGTTCCTTCAAGTACCTGCCCTTTTTCAAGCTGAGCGATAATTTCTTTTTTCTGATCTTCGATGTCTGCCTCGATAAGAGCTTTGTGAGATACCACAACGTTTTTGAACTCAGGGTTGATTTTCACAACTTTGAATTCCATTGTTTTACCGACGAACTGATCGTAATCTTTAATTGGCTTCACAGCGATTTGAGAACCTGGTAAGAACGCTTCAGTTCCGTGAACGTCTACAATCATACCACCTTTTGTTCTCGATTTTACGTAACCGTTTACTACTTCTCCTGTATCGTGAAGTTCGTTCACTCTATCCCAAGCTTTAAGCGTTCTTGCTTTTCTGTGAGAAAGTTGAAGTTGTCCGGTTTTGTCTTCTCTTCTGTCAACCATTACTTCTACCTGATCACCTACAGAAAGATCCGGCTTGTAACGGAATTCGTTTAGAGAAATCACACCTTCAGATTTGAAGTTGATGTCAACAATCGCTTCTTTGTCAGTAAGTCTTACAACTTTACCTACAAGCACATCGTTGTCAGCAAGGTCAGAAAGAGAACCTTTGTAGATTTCTTCAAGATCGCTTTTTTCTTTTCTTGCATCAGCATCCAATCCAGATTCGAAAGAATCCCAGTCAAACTGTTCAGGTGCTACGTTTTGGTTCATAAGAACCGTGTCTTTATTTTCAGACATAATTTAATAATTTGTATTCCTTCTTTTTTAGCGTCTTTACAGTGGAAATAAAAAATACGGAAGATGTTAATTGTTAAGGTTTTACTCCTTCAGACCATGTCCACGAAAAAGTGGTGCAAAATTAATGATTTTATTTAAAATAACAATCAATAAATACAACAAAAATGGCTGATAATCAATTTTTAACAAAACACCCAGTTGCAATGTAAAATTTATCCTCTATCTCTCCTATTCTGATGATTAAATTTTCAAGACACTTTAATTTGAACAAATTTTATTTTAGATGAACAATACTTTATTGTATATATTTAATAATCAATATCTTTTAACTTTGAGTTAAATAAATACTAAAATAGCGTAAACGACAGTTCTTGTCATCATTCTTGCATTTAAACTACTACCAAATAAAAAATATTAATTCTAAAATTTAAAATTATGGCTTACACAGTAGTAGGATTTTTTCCTAACAATACAGATGCGGAACGGGCTTCGGAGAAACTGGATAACAATGGATTTTCTAAGGAAGATTATAATGTTTCCAGATACAACAGAAGCGAAGTGATTGAAAATGATTTGGATTACGATTACGAAGAAGATGAAAAAACAACCGGTTTTTGGGACTGGCTTTTCGGCGAATCCGATGAAAAGAAAAGATACAGCTATGCCGGTACAAAAAGTAATATTGTAACCGTTTATACTGATGATGCAGACCGCGCAGAAAAAGCCCGCGATATAATGAATGACATGGGTGCTGTAAATGTAAACGATTTCACGAAAGACTATTATCCACAATCTGAAGAATATATAAACGAAGTCACTGATAACGGCATTTCAGAAGGTGAACGTGCCAGAATTTTGGCAAAAGCAAGATACGGCGCTTACCTCGATTCGGACAGAAGTTATAAGTTCCGAAGACGCGAAGGAATGGACGGAAGAATGGATTCCTTCGGAAGTGAAGACTAAAAAATGAAATCCGGCTCTTAGGAGTCGGATTTTTTTGTCTTTTATTTTCGTGATTAAATTTCTATATTTGTTTAAATAATTCTTAGAAATTGAAAACAGATCTTCCGGATAAACTCTATTATTCCATTGGAGAAGTTGCCCGCGCTTTTGATGTAAACACTTCCCTGCTGCGCTACTGGGAGCAGGAATTTCCTATTCTTAGACCAAAGAAAAACAAAAAAGGAAACCGCTATTTCACTCCGGAGGACATCAAGAATCTTAAAATTATTTATCACTTGGTAAAAGAAAAAGGCTACACTTTAGATGGTGCTCGTATAGCGCTAACCACCAATTCCAAACTTTCGGAAACCATCACAATGATCGACCGCTTGGAGTTCGTAAAAGCTGAACTTCAGAAGCTGAAAGAATCACTTACCGACAAACCGGAAGAATAACCTTAAACCTTCGTTTGATTTAATTTGGCTATATTAGCCTAAAAACCAAACGGATGAAAAGCAATCTGCCTCAAAAAATAAGGAGGAAGCAAATGCTTGGTCTTGCGATTTTGGTTGGTATCATTTCGCTTGCACAAGTCAGTATTTCTTATTTTAAAACGCCCCGGAACAACAATCCTGTTCCCGAAGTTGAATTTTTAACAGCTCCTGATTCCAAAAGCACAGCTGTTGTTTTATCTGATTTTAATCCTAATAATCTTGATGAAACTGAATGGAAAAACCTAGGCTTTTCAGATAAGCAAGTCGCAACTATTTTGAAGTATAAAGAAGTTGTCGGTGGAGAATTTCTCTCCAAACAACAACTGAAAAAATGCTATGCAATCTCGGAGGAAAAATTTGTAGAACTTGAACCTTATATTCTGCTTCCTGAAAAATTTTCCATCAATAAAACAAAGACTTTTTACGATAACAAATACGCTAAAAACAAACTAAACATCAGCAGAAAGTTCAATCCGGATTTATTATCAGAAAAAGACTGGATAAACATGGGTTTCTCCGAAGGACAAGCCAAAGGCATTCTTAATTATAAAAATTATCTCGGCGGCAGTTTCGAAAGCAAAGAAAAACTGAAGGAATGCTATATGATTAGCGATGAAAGATTTTCGCAGATGTCACCCTATCTCCTGCTTCCTGAAAAATCTTCAGAAGTTCCACAAAGTTTTACAAATTCAAATCGGGATTTTAAAGAGAAAAGCAGCGTGGTTTATTTGCCTTTTAATCCAAATGAATTGGATTTAGAAGGATGGAAAGCTCTTGGATTTTCTGAAAAACAGGCACAGGTAATTCTCAATTTTAAGAACAAAAACCTTCGCGGAAGTTTCAAAAATTTAGAGGAAATCAAAAGATGTTTTGTAATATCCGAAAAGAAATTTGAAGAATTAAAACCGTATATCCTTCTTCCTCAAACAATTACTGAAGTAGAAAAACCTATTTCAAGTAATTCAAAATTTATCCAAACTTCAACAACGGATTTCTCCAAAATGGATTTGAACGAAATCACTTACAACCAACTCCTAGAATTTGGATTTTCAGGAAAAGCGGCAGGAAGTTTTATCGGTTTCAGAAAGAATCTCGGCGGATTTGTCAATAAAACTCAAATCTTTGAAACTTATAATATCGACCGCGAACTAGCCGAAAAATTGGCTTCTACCGCTTCTCTGAATGCAGCAAACGTTACCAAATATACTTTGGTTGATGCTCCAGAAAGTTGGCTGAAAACTCATCCTTATTTCAAATATTCGGCTGATAAAATTATTTTCTACCGCATCTCAAATCCTGATGATAAGAAAATCTGGAAATTCATCAAAGTAAAACCGGAATATGAGGCGAAAATGAGGATGTATCTGAAATAAAAGTTACATCATTACCTGAGAAGTTGCACGTTAACCGCTGAAAAACCTTTGTGAGTTCTTTCTTTCTCGAAGGATACTTTGTGCCCTCTTTTAATTTCGAAATTTACATTGCTGACATGGAAAAAGACTGTTTCTCCACTATTATTTTCACGGATGAAACCGTAACCTTTATTATCATCAAGATGCTGCACAAATCCTTTTTTAACCGGATCTTCTGCTTCTAATGATGCGGCGCCCAACTGAATATCCTTAAGCTCAATCTCAGGAATATCATCTTCCGAAGGTGGCGTTTTTGTAAAATTTCCGTTGGCATCTACATAAAGGAACATTTCATCGAAATCTTTACCTTTATTATTGTTTAGTTTGCGCTCTTCGCGCCTTTGTTCTTTTTCTCTTCTTTTTCTTAAT
Organism: uncultured Chryseobacterium sp.; assembly: GCA_964588705.1. GTDB lineage: Bacteria > Bacteroidota > Bacteroidia > Flavobacteriales > Weeksellaceae > CAZPQV01. Next base: position 47,061 of record CAZPQV010000007.1, on the reverse strand, counting down.
TTTTTCTTGTTGTGTTCTTTTTTAGCAAATGTTTCTGACATATTTATTTTTAAAAATTATAATTAATTATTTTAGGGTTAGACAATTAGTAAATCTTTTTCTTTCTGATTTTGATCGTTTGACTGTTGATGAGGCATTATTTTTTCTGAAAGAGGAAGCTTCATTTCAATACCTGCCATTACAGGATTAATGGTGTGTTTCTGAGCAAATTTCAAGGATGATTTCTTTAGCACTTCCGAGAAAAACAGCATTTGAATTTTTCCTGGAAAGTTTTGGATAATTATTTCTAAATCCTCAACATCAGAATTCATCATTTCATTCAGATTATAGAATACTGCAATTTCCAGATTCGAAAAATCTGCATGTTTCATTCTGATCAGTTCTGCAAGATTTTCGGGCGTTGCAATAATAACTTCCTGGCTTTGCTTGAGCATATAAATTTGATTACCAATCAGAGATTCCTCTGTAATCTGGCATCTTGAAAGCGGAATGTACTTACAGATTTTCTTGAAATAATCATCAATTTTTCTCGCCTCCTCTCCATTATTTACAAGGATTATTGTTCTTGCTTTTCGATGATCGACGTTCGATTTTTTCATCAGTTGTAAAATAGGAATCGCAAAAGCAAGTATATCATCAGATTCCTCATTTGAACTGCAAATGATATCTCTTTTCTCAAAAATTGCCGGTATTATTTTAGGCTGTAATCCTTTTGGTCTGCCAATTCCAGACTCTGTACAGGCACGGATTATTGGATTGATAACGTTTAATGCACGGAAATTAAGCTGCTTCATATTCATAAAATCTTTCAGTAAGATTTATATTATACGAAATTTTTATGACAATTCCTAATCTACCTCAAGTTTTAAATAAAATAGTACTTGTAATCTATTACTATTTAAATATTTAAAAAAAATTCAACTGCATTCTAATTAAAGATCTGAAACAAAAAAAAGTCCGAACATAACATTCGGACTTTTCATTATTTATTGTGAAAACATTAGCCCTTAATAGCTTTAATCTTTTCTGTAAGTGCAGGTACAATCTGGAATGCATCTCCTACAACGCCGTAATCTGCAGATTTGAAGAATGGTGCTTCAGGATCGTTATTGATTACTACAATGGTTTTAGAAGAGTTAACACCGGCCAAATGCTGAATTGCTCCTGAAATACCTACTGCAATGTATAAGTTTGGTGCAATAGCTTTACCGGTTTGTCCAACGTGTTCGCTGTGAGGTCTCCAACCGATGTCTGAAACCGGTTTTGAACAAGCGGTTGCTGCTCCAAGAACATCCGCAAGATTTTCGATCATTCCCCAGTTTTCAGGACCTTTCATTCCACGTCCTGCAGAAACCACAACTTCTGCTTCTTTCAGATCAAGTTTTCCTGAAGACTGTTCATGAGAAATTACTTTAGTATCTTCATTAGCCACCGCTAAATCTTTCACTTCTTCAGAACCCGAAACCGGATTTTCTTTTGCTCCAAAAGCGTTCTGAGAAACGGTTACAATTACATTTCCTTCAGCTTTTGCATGCATGAATCCTTTTCCTGAGAAAGCTCTTCTCTTCACCTGGAAAGGTGCTGTGCTTTCAGGAGAATCTACTGCGTTTGTAATCAGTGAATATCCGTTCTGTACTGCCAACATTGGTGCTACAGATGAAGCATCAGTTGTGTGAGGAAATACGATGATGCTGCCGTTTGCAACTTCATTCATCGCCTGTGCATAAGCTTTTGCGCTGAAGCTTTTAAGACCTTCATCTTTCACGTTGATCACGTTGTTTGCTCCGTATTTATAAAGCAAATCTGAAGAATCGGTTGGGTTTATTGAAACTGCAGTTACAGTATCACCTGTTTTGTCTGCGATGGATTTTGCGTAAGAAACCGCTTCGAAAGCTGCTTTCTTGTAAACTCCGTTTATATTTTCTGCGTATACGAATACTGCCATTTTTGTAAATTTTGTTTAAAGTTTGAATTTAAATTTTGATGTTTGAGTTGAAATCCAAAAATAAAACTTCGTGCTTCCAACTTCAAACTTCCATCTTATATAACTTTTGCTTCTTCGTGCAGCAATCTTACCAATTCATCCAAATTATCCGGAGAAACCATTTTAACGGCTGCTCTTGGCGGAACACTGTCGAAAGAAACTGCCTGAACTTTCACTTCAGAAGAAGTTGGCTCGTTTACAGCAAGAGGTTTCGTTCTTGCAGTCATAATTCCTCTCATGTTCGGAATAATCAGTTCCTTCTCATCTACAAGACCTTTCTGTCCGGCGATTACCGCAGGAAGTTTAACAGAAATAGTTTCTTTTCCTCCTTCAATTTCGCGAACTGCAGTAGCTTCTGCTCCGTTTACTTCAAGTCCAACTGCTGCGTTTACAAACGGCTGATTTAGCATTTGTGCTACCATTCCTGGAACCGAACCTCCGTTATAATCCAAAGATTCTTTACCGCAAAGGATAAGGTCGTAGCCACCGTTTTGTGCAATAGCAGCAATTTCTTTAGCAGTTGAATAACTGTCTTTTGGATCAACATTTACTCGGATAGCGTCGTTTGCGCCAATAGCCAAAGCTTTTCTGATTACGGCTTCGGTTTCTGCACCTCCAACATTCAATACAGTAACTGTAGCACCTTGTGATGCCTGTAGCTGAACTGCTCTTGAAAGTGCAAATTCATCTAATGGATTAATTACCCATTGAATGCCGTTTTTATCGAACGCAGACTTATCTGCCGTGAAATTAATTTTAGAAGTAGTATCCGGAACACTACTGATACAAACTAATATTTTCATGTATTTATAATTTTTTGAAATTTAATTTTTGCTAAATTAAGAAAAAAAATGTTATGCATGCATAATATATTAAATATTTATTATTCAATGCATTATGTCGTAAATCATTTACTTTAAATCCGGTCTGGTTGCCCTAAATTCAATTTTGCTTGGTAAAACTCGTGGATTCATTTTTAAAACATCCAGCACCAGATTTCCCATATCTTCCGGTTGAATTTTCCACGAATCTTTTTCTGATGGAATGTTGCCATTAAAATAAGTTGCCACAGATCCCGGCATAATTGTGCAGACTTTGATATTATATTTTCTTAAATCAATCATTGCGGCCTGCGTGAAGCCAACCACTCCAAATTTGGTAGCATTATAGCCCGATCCTTTTTCAAAGAAATTGGTTCCCGCCAAACTTGAGATGCTGATATAATAACCTTCGGATTTTTTAAGCTCTTCAACCGATGCTTTTAATGAATGAAAAACACCGGTAAGATTGGTATCTATCATATCATTCCATTCTTCGGAAGAAAGTTCATCCACAGGTTTTAAAATCCCAAGTCCGGCATTGGCAACTACGCCATCCAATTTTCCGAATTTTTCTATGATTTGTTTTACGGCATTATCTTCATCTTCAAGTGATTTTACATTGGAAACGACTCCTAAAATATTTTCAGAAATTTCAGAAAGTTCCTGTTCTGCTTTCTTTACATCTTCTTCTTTTCTTCCGCTGATAGCTACAGAATAACCATTTTTGAGCAAAATTTCGGCAATTCCAAAACCGATTCCTTTCGTTCCGCCGGTGATATAAATAACTTTATTTTCCATCCTTTAAAAATACAAAAAACGCCTCTTTTCAGAAGCGTTTTATTGGGTTTTATAATATTTTTAACCTTTAGCATAGTTCTCAAAAAACAGCGGAATACTTTCAATTCCTTTATAAAAATTAGAAAGTCCGTAATGTTCATTTGGCGAGTGAATCGCATCTGAACTCAACCCAAATCCCATTAAAACTGATTTAGCGTTAAGCACCTCTTCAAACATGGCCGTAATCGGAATACTACCACCACTTCTGAACGGAAGAACTTCTTTTCCGAAAGCCGTTTCCATCGCTTTTTTAGCCGCTAAATATTCTTTGGTATCGCTTGGAAGAACATAAGGCATTCCTCCGTGATGCGGTTTTACAGTAACACGAACATTATCGGGAGCGATTTTTTCAAAATAATTTTTGAATTTTTCAGTGATTTCATCCGGTGTTTGATAAGGAACCAAACGCATTGAAATTTTCGCAAAAGCTTTTGAAGGAATCACGGTTTTTGCACCTTCTCCGATGTAACCGCCCCAAATTCCGTTGCAGTCCAATGTTGGACGAATAGAAGTTCTTTCTAATGTGGTGTAACCTTTTTCACCTTCAACACCTTCCAATCCAATTGATTTTTTGAATTCTTCAGGATTGTCTTTCAGTTTGTTCATTTCAGCTCTTTCTTCATCAGAAACTACCAAAACGTTGTCGTAGAAACCATCTACAGTTATTTTTCCGTCTTCATCAATCAACTGAGCAATCATTCTCGAAAGCACGTGAATCGGATTTGGAACTGCTCCACCGTAAAGTCCGGAATGCAAGTCTCTTGAAGGGCCTTCCACTTCCACTTCTACATAACTCAATCCTCTTAAGCCGGTGGTTACCGTTGGCTGATCCATCGAATACAAACTCGTATCTGAAATCAGAATGCAGTCGCAGGAAAGTTTATCGGTATTTTGTTTTACGAAACCTTCAAGACTTTTAGAACCAACTTCTTCTTCTCCTTCAATAATGAACTTCACGTTACAAGGCAGAGAATCAGCTTTCATCATCGCTTCGAATGCTTTAATATGCATGAAGAACTGCCCTTTGTCATCACCGGAACCTCTAGCGAAAATTGCTCCGTCCGGATGAATTTCTGTGGCTTTAATATAAGGTTCAAAAGGTGGTTTTTCCCATAAATCCAACGGATCCGGCGGTTGCACATCGTAGTGACCATAAACCAGAACGGTTGGCAAATCTGTATTGATGATTTTTTCACCAAAAACGATTGGGTAACCTTCAGTTTCACAAACTTCTACATTGTCGGCTCCGGCATTGCGAAGATGTTCGGCAACTTTATCGGCGCAATCAAGCACATCCTGATTGTATGCCGGATCTGCACTGATTGATGCAATTCTCAACAATTCGAAAAGTTCATCTACATAACGCTGTTTGTTTTCCTGAATGTAATTTAACGTTTCCTGCATTTCAAAAAATTTAGTGTAAACCGTAAAATTAAAAAAAATGCCTTGCTACTGCAAGACATTTCGAGTTTATTTAGGTTTTTTAGTGGTCTTATTTCGTAAATCTTACTGCCATTTTTCTGTCCGTTGCTCTTTCAGCATCAGATGCCTCGGCAGGAACCGTTGCAAATTCGCTTCCGTAGCCTTCTGCAGAAATAACCTGTGCTCCAACTCCAGCTTTTCCTAATTCAGCTTTAATGAAATCTGCTCTTCCCTGAGAGATTCTCTTGTTTACAGCTTCATCACCGGTTTTATCGGTATAACCACCGATTTTAATTTTAGCATCAGGATAAGCTTTTAGAATAGCTGCCAAGTTTGCCAACTGCTCTGCAGAACCTGCTTCAAGTTCCGTTGTAGAACCCATTTTGAAGTTTACGTTATCGAAATTATACCATTTGTCCTTCAAAGCAGCATCGTCTGCAGTATTCGCATAACCTCCCGATGTAAGGAAGCCAACCAGTTGCTGTTCCAAACCTCCTTGGTAAGCTTTAAGTTTTGTTCCGTTTACATCAACTTCTACGGCAGTTTTTGCAGCAGTTTGTCCTTCGGCAGAAACAACGCCTTGTCCGTCAGTGCCTCTGGTTTCGAAATCGTCATATCTTTCTACACCTTCCTCCATTTTAATTACACCTTTGTTTCCGCCAGCAGAAATCTTTTTGCAACTTACGAACATGGCTGCCAAAGCAAATCCTAATAATACTTTTTTCATATCTAATTTTCTATATTTCAATAGTCGTTTAATCTTTATTGAAAGCAAGTTTTGAAGCCTTTTTTCAATAATTTTCCAAAATTAAGAATATTCGGTTTCTTAACAAAATTTTATACCGATTTTAAAATAATTTTCCCTTTCTGAGTCTGTGTAAACAAAAGGTATCTTGTTCCGCCGTCTTTCAGTTTGTATTTTTTCTTGATTTCTTCCGGACTTAATGGATGATTTTTTGAAATAATATTAAACTGATCTCCTTTCTTCAATTCTTTAGCATCAATAGTTTGAACTTCCAAGCTTCTTCCGGGAAAACTTTCGATTAACTGATTGGAAGTATAAAAATGGGTGTTCGGATGAAGTTTCTTTATGTTGAACTGAATTGAAATTAAATTAAAAGCACCCGATTTTAAAACGGCATTATTTGGAATATAAAGATATTGTAAAGGTTCTGAAAACTCTGAACTGATATTTTCTTCTTCACCAAAATAAAATTCAAAACCAGGATCGTCACTTTCGAGATTGACGCATTTACAGAAAATTTTTTCCGTTACAGATTTTGAATTAATGTAAACCAAAATTTCTTTTACTTCATTTTTCACAGCGATAATTTCAATCTTCGAAATATTCTTTAACACTGACATTAAATATTTCAAATCAATCAATGGTGAAAGTTTAATGATAACCTGTTCGGAAAATTTCAGCAGTTCATCCTGAATTTCTAAAAGATTAGGCGATAAATCTTCTAAAAGAAAAACTTTTTGTTTGTTTTCATTTCTTCTGGCAGGATCGAGATAAACCACGTCAAAAGTTTCTGTATTACTTTTTAAAAACTCTTCAAGATTCTGATTGATGAATTTTGCTTTTCTGCCAAGTGTTTCCCAATTGTGTTCTACAATTTCCAGCAATTTAGAATTCTGTTCTACCAAAGTGATTTCTTCAAAATTTTGTGATAAAAACCAGGCGTCAATTCCAAATCCGGAAGTGAGATCGATGAACTTTTTCCCTTTTAAAAACTGTGATTTATAAATGGCTGTTGCCTGAGATGAAGTTTGCTCCAAATTTAGATTTGGTGGAAACACAATATTTTCTTTCAATAGAAATGGAAACTTCTTTTCGGCAACTTTTCTGCCTTTAATCTGCTGAACGATTTCCTGCATCGAGACGTTCTCAAAAGGAGATTTCTTCAATAATAAAGAATGCAAATCCGTTTTCAGATTTGCATTTATATACTGTTGAACATCTCTATGCAGAATGTCTTTCATTTACTCAAACATTTCAGCTAAACGTACCGGTTTTATTTCATTTTCTGAATATAAATCTTCAGCTGATTTTGTTTTCTCCAACTTTGGATAAAGGTTTACGCCAATTAATTTTATTTTTCCTTCTTCTACCCACTGTTGTTCTGCAACAGCCTGAGCAAAAATATCTTTCTGAATTTTTCCGGATTTCAGATTTTCAAGAAAGCCGCCGTTTTCTTCAATTTCAAGGAAATATTTCCAGGATTTTTCTGCAATCTGTTGGGTTAGATCCTCAACATAATAACTGCCGTTTGATGCATCTTCAAATACATTAATGATGCTTTCATAAGCCAAAACAATCTGCTGCTTGAAAGAAATTTCTTCCGAAAGTTCAGTTGAAGTTTCAATTTTATAATCGTTCGTGTACAAGGCATCTGCACCACCAATCATTGCGGAAGCGAGTTCTAAAGTCGAACGTATTAAATTGTTTTCTTCGTCATTTTTAGCTTTATTTCTAAAAGAAGTTTCTGCGAAAATATAAGGTATCTCATCAAGCTGATATTCTTTAGAAATTTGATTGAAAAGCAGTTTCAGAGCACGAATTTTTGCAATTTCGAAGAAATAATTTGAACCGATTGCAATTCGGAATACCAGTTTATTCAGAATTTCTTTTCCGAAAACTTCAGTCAGTTCTTTGGTTTTTGCCAAAGCAATTCCTAATTGCTGATAAATTGCAGCGCCCGAATTCTGATGAAGAGAAACATCAATACAAATGTTTCGCTCAAAATCTTTTGCGAGCAACTCTTTTGTCAGCTGTTCATTTAGGGAAACCTCATTTTCATTAAAAACATCAATGAGAGAGAACACTCTATTTCCTTCAGGAATAATATGTTCAGCCAGATCTTTGTTGTTGATGAAAAGAGCTTTTTCTTCAAGATTTTCAACATTATTGTTCAGTAAAAAAGCAAAAACACTTTCTTCCAGATCTTCATGATAGTCCGATACCAAATGTGTGGACTCTTCAACTTTCGGAAGGTTTTTCAATGGTTTTGCAACAGAATCGTAATAAGGTTTTACGGTAAGTCCTTCAAGATTTTCTTTTGAAAGAACACTGTAAATATCATTTGTTTTTAGCTGTTTTTTAACAAGTGCTTCCCATTCGTGAAGTGAAACTTTGCTGAACATGGTTTATTTATTTTCGGCTTTTCTAATGTTTGAACTGTCAACAACAAGAATGAAAATTTCTTCATTTGGTTTTTTCATAAAGTAATTTTCACGGGCGTATTTTTCCTTTTCGTCTTTGTTGTTCATTAGTTTTTTATAAAAATCGTCGTTCTTTTTGTACTCGGTTTGGTAATATTCCAACTGGTCTTCATACTTGTTGATCTCTTTATTCAAATCATTAATTACCAGAAAAGAAGTACTGTCGAAAAAAATCATCCAAACCAAAAATGCAAAAATCGTAATGAAGTACTTGTTCAGAATATACTTCCTGATGAATTTTACAGTCGGAGATTTCGGGTTAATATCTTTAATTAAATCTTCTGCCATCAGAGTACTTTTTTAAGAGAATTGTTTATTACAGTCGTTAAAAAATCAATCGCAACGTTGTTGTGCCGCATGTTTGGAACAATTAAATCCGCTTCGTTTTTGGAAGGTTCTATAAATTCCAAATGCATCGGTTTCAAAGTGGTTTGGTATCGATGAAGGACTTCATTCAAATCTCTTCCACGCTCCTGTGTATCACGTTTTATCCGTCTTATCAATCGTTCGTCGGAATCTGCATGAACAAACACTTTAAGATTATATTCTTTTAAAAGTTCAGGATTTGTAAGCACCAGAATGCCTTCAACAATCAATACATTTCTTGGTTCAATCGTAACATGGTCACCGGTTCTTGAATGCGTTACGAAACTGTAAATCGGCTGTTCGATGCTTTCACCGTTTTTAAGCATTTTCACGTGCTTTAACAGAAGTTCAAAATCGATGGATTTCGGATGGTCGTAATTAAGCGCTTCCCTTTCCTGAAGCGACAGATGCTGATTGTCGTGATAATAATTGTCCTGAGAAAGAACATTGACACCTTCAGCGTTTAACTGTTGAAGAATCTTGTTTACAACCGTGGTTTTTCCACTTCCTGTTCCGCCGGCGATACCGATTACAAGCATTAAAATATGTTTTTACAAATATATCATTTTTGATGTAAATTCAATGAAAATCAGGTAAGAATAATTATATAGAACTCGCAAAGGAAATTCCCTAAGTTTTCTGCTTTTGAGCTAAGAAATTAATGCTTTAATAAAGCGAAGAAATACTCCAAGTAGGTTGAGTACCGAACTAATCTAAACCGAAAATATAATGCACCACTGCTGCAACTCTCGCAAGGAATTCCCTCGACTGATTTCGGTAGTAGCTTTCCGGTCTTGTAATGTCTTGAGCATCAAAAGCCAACGCGTTCATTTGACTGTTTCTTGCAAAAAACAGAGCGCGAAGATTATGAAATCCCTGAGAAACAATAATCACATTATTTTCACCATAAAGCTCCTTGCACCGCTGAATACTCTGCTGTGTTTTAAAACCTTTTGAATCCTTAAAGATAATGTGTTCGGGAACGCCTTCCTGATAAACTAAAAAATTTTTCATGGCAGTTGGCTCATCATATCCACGGCTTTTTTCACCACTTACAATGATTTTTTTTATTTTCCCGTGATGATAAAGCAGTGCTGCAGCATCCATTCTTGAAGTGAAATACGGATTGGCATTTCCGGACATTGTCTTAGGAGAAGTTCCCAAAACCAAAGCTGTTTCACGAGGCGGAATTTTTGAAATTTTTGTATAAGTTCTACCGTTTGTCAGAGAATACACCCAAATATTAGCCAATATCATCATCAGAAAAAAGATTTCTGTGAGGATAAAAAATGTTCTCAATATTTCTCTTAAACGCTTCAAATCAGATCAAAATCAAGTTTTATTTTGTTGGTTAAAGGAAAAGACATACATGCCAAAATATTACCTTTTTCTTCTTCACTTTCCGTAAGGTATTCATTTTCAAGTAACTCTACTTCTCCTTCTACCAAACGGCATTCACAGCTTCCACAAATCCCGGATTTGCATGAAAACGGAACGGGAAATTTCAAAATCGAAAGACTCTGAAGCAGTTTATTGCGGTTGTTCTCAAGTTTGGTTTCATAAACAACTCCATTGTATTTAAACTCAACTTCGATGTCCTCCACCAAAGGAAATTCAATTTCTACTGGATAGATGTCGTCGTTATACTCCGAAAACAGTTCAAAATGAATGTTCTTTTTGGGAATACCATTGTCGAAACAGGCATTAGCAATGGATTTTATCATTTCACCTTTTCCGCAAATCAGAACTTCGTCCACCGAATCCCAAAGTGTGGATTCTTCATCCGTTTCGTCAATCATCATCACCTGATTAATGATTAGATGAAGTTTTTTCTCGTCCAAACGGCCTTCCATAAAAGCATTTCCGACTTTCTCTTTGGAGTAGAAATAATAAATCTCGAGTCGGTCTTTGTATTTCTCCTGAAGCTCATCCAATTCTTCTTTGAAAGCTACATCATTCTTACTTTTATTCCCATAAAACAGAAACATCCGTGTTCTCGGTTCGTTATGAAGAATATTCTTAAAATGGCTCAAAATCGGTGTGATACCGATTCCTGCTGCAAACCCCAAAATCGTTCTGAACTCGTGCGGTTTAGAAACCAAAGTAAACCTGCCTTTTGGTTCGCCCACTTCAATTTCATTACCGATATTGTAATTTTCGAAAAGACTATTGGTGGAACTGTCGTCAGAATTGATTTTGATGCCTAAACTAAGTTTATCCTCATGTGGTGCCGAAGTCATGGAGTAATCATTGATGAAAAACTCGTCTTCGTCCAAATACCTCAGTGGAACATATTGTCCTGCCTCAAACCGGAAATTCGGTTTCAGCAACTCCGGAACATCAAGTTCCAATGCGAAAGTGTTTTTGGTAAGTTGCCGTTTTTTAGTTATTTTTAGCCGATGAAAATTGGGCTGATTCGACTTGGGTGATACCTGTTCCATATTTGTAACAAAAATAAAAAAAATATCAGAATTAGTTGTTGTGCCCTTACTTTTTCGACATTTTTTAAATCTGATAATTATCAATTAATGAGAAAATTTTTCCTTATGGCAACGATGCTTGGAGTGCTTGTTGCCTGTAAAAAAGAAACCTCTGTAGAAGCTGATGTTCTTGCTGAAGACAGTGCAACAGCCAATGTAAGCGCTGAAAATGTGATTTTGAAGGAATCCAATATTGTAGAAATTTCTGAACTGGTGAACAAAAAAAATGATACACTTTACGTAACCAATTTCTTTGCAACGTGGTGTGGACCGTGCATCAGAGAACTTCCTCATTTTACCAAAAAGATGAAAGAACTGGAAGGACAGCCAGTAAAATGGTCTTATATTAATCTTGATCAAAAATCGGATTGGGAAACAAAGGTGAAGCCTTTTACCGCAGAATATGGCATCAGCAATCATACTATTCTTCTCGATTTAGAAACGCTTACGCCGGACTTTTTCCGAAACAACTTTAAGCAGTGGGACGGCGCTTCCATTCCTTATACGATGATGAGAAAAGGCGATAAAGTGGACGAAACTGTTGGAATGATGACTGAAGACGAACTGAACAGAAAAATTTCTTCTTTCGGTGTAAATGCGTCTTCATCTGAAAGCTCAGAAACCACACAGGACAGCAGCGTAAAAGATGCTGTTGAAGTAAAAGAAACGGTATAATTTTCTGTTTCGATGAGCCGAAGTTTCAGAAGTCTTACGATAATTTTATTGATTTTGGCGGTAATTTCCATCATCATCAATCTTAATGTAGGATTTCTGAAACTTTCTATTTGGGACTTTTTCTCTTCTACTGAAAACTCACAAATCGCGCAACTCCGTATTAACAGGGTTTTGGTGATGCTTCTGGCAGGAGTTTCCATTCCGACCTCCGGATTTTTATTGCAGGAATATTTTCAGAATCCGCTAGCAGGACCTTCAGTTTTGGGGATTACGTCTGTGGCAAGTTTGAGTGTTGCTTTTTATATTTTTTTCTCGCACAATCTATACCTTCCCGAGTTTCTTCAGAACGGATTTATCAGTATTTCAGCTATTGCAGGAAGTTTGTTGCTGATGTTTGTTTTGTTGGCTTTTTCAAACCGCTTCCGTGATAAATCCTTTCTGATTATTTTCGGATTTTTGGTTTCAGCGTTGGCAGGAGCAATTGTTTCGATTCTTCAGTTTTATGCGGATAATCAGAGTTTAAAGAATTATATTCTTTGGAGTTTTGGAGCGAATAATCAAGTGACTATTAATCAGGTTTTGATATTAACTTTGATTGTCGTTCTTGGATTAATATTGAGTTTTAAGTCCATCAAACCATTGATTGGAAATGCTTTAGGAAGTAATTATGCGCAGAGTTTGGGCGTGAATCTTAATCGTTTGAAATATCTGATTATTGTGGCTTCTTCCCTGCTTTCAGCTTCTGTTACCGCATTTTTAGGACCAATACTTTTTATTGGAATCGTTGTTCCACATTTCTGCAGAATGATCTGGAATCCCGCAAAATTGTGGCAACAATGGATTTTGAATATGATATTAGGAATACTCATTATGGAAGTATTTTCAATTATTTCAGAGCTTTCGCAGTTTCCGATTAATGTGATTACGTCCTTGTTTGGAATTCCTGTGATATTAACAATGCTTTTGAAAAATAGATAATTGCCACTGATTCACGAATATTTATTAGTGCATTTATGGCTTAATAAAAATGTTTTTAGAATTAAAAAATACAGACATCGGTTACAATGCACCTTTAATAAAAGATGCAAATACTGCTTTGAATTTGGGCGAAGTCTGTCTTCTCATCGGAAATAATGGTGTTGGAAAAACGACTTTGATTAAATCAGTCCTTAATCAGATTCAAACGCTTTCTGGTGAAATTCTATTAAATGGAAAGAATGTAATAAATCTTTCAGCCAATCAAATTGCCGAACAGATTGCGGTGGTGTTTTCAAAAGCTGAAATTCCGCCAAGCTACACTGTTGAAGATTTAATTTCCTTAGGAAAATACATTCATTATCCCTATTATTTTGAACTGGAACCATCTGATAAAAAGGAAGTTGAAGAGGTTATTGAAAGATTAAATTTAAGTCAGTATAAACATCTTTCACTCCATAAATTATCGGACGGAAATCTTCAGAAAGCATTTATAGGAAGAGCTTTTACGCAAAATTCTCCAATGATAATTTTGGATGAGCCGACCACTCATTTGGATGAAGAAAATAAAATTATTATCCTGAAGCTCCTTCGTGATTTTGCTCAGAAACACAACAAACTGGTTCTCTTTTCTTCTCACGATTGGCGTTTGGCAAAAGAATTTGCTGATAAAATTTGGTTCATAAAAGATAAAACGCTTTACTCCGGTATTGCTGAAGACATCCTTTCATCCCATCACGATCTTTCCGATCCTGTTCTTTTTGATATTGGGGAACATTTTATTGCACCCAAAATTTCTGCACCGCAATTTGAAAAAGAATTGCTCTATTCGGCACTCCAGAAAAACTTCAAAAAAGATCTTTCGCAGTTCAATTTTACTCACAGAGATACTTTTTGGGAGATTTCAACCGATGATTATCAAGAAAAACTCTATTCTTTTGAGGAAATAATTACTTTTCTCAAAAACCTTCGTTAATTCCTCAATTTCAGACACTTTACTAAAGTATTATGCATGCATAGTATTATGCATATCATATATTTTAATGAATTGATTATCAATATTTAACAAAACCTTAACTAAAATAATATACTATGCATGCATAATAATTTTTATATTTACAAAAACCACAAAGTCTGTTAAAGATGGATAAAAAGAAAAAAGAAAAAGTGGAGAATATTGACCTGATTTTAAAGTCAACCTGGCTTGCCGTTTCCAAGATGTATTCGGAGATGGCCTCTGAGTACGAAAGCACAGCAGTGCAGGCATTAACATTGCTGAAAATCGATCCGAAAGAAGGCACACGAAGCACAAACCTTGGCCCTAAAATGGCGATTGAACCAACCTCACTTACCAGAATTATCAAGCTTTTGGAGGATAATGGCTATATCTACAAAGAGAAAACCACACAGGACAAGCGTGAAGTAATTATTAAACTTACTGATAAAGGACTTCAACACAGAGATATTTCTAAAGATGTTGTGGTGAACTTCAACAAAGCAATTTCTGAGAAAATCTCTCCTGAAAAACTGGAAATCTTTAAAGAAGTAATGACCACCATACTTAAAACCGCAAACGACTTAAATAAAAGAAAATAAAATATTAAATGAAACGCAGAATTAAACACGTTACAGTTCTCGGTTCAGGAATTATGGGTTCCGGTATTGCAGCGCACTTCGCCAACATTGGTGTAGAAGTGCTTTTGCTCGATATTGTACCATTTGAACTCACCGAAGCTGAAAAGAAAAAAGGTCTTACCAAAGACGACAAAGCAGTAAGAAACAGAATTGCTTCCGAAAACTTTGAGAAACTGAAAAAAGCAAGTCCTGCCCTGCTTTACACACCGAAATTTGCCGATAGAATTACTGTTGGGAACTTTGATGACGATTTACCGAAAATCAAAAATACCGACTGGATTATTGAGGTGGTGGTTGAAAGACTCGACATCAAAAAATCGGTTTACGAGAAAATTGAGCAGTTCAGAAAACCGGGAACTTTGGTTTCTTCCAACACTTCCGGAATTCCGATTAATATGTTGGTAGAGGGCAGAAGCGATGATTTCAAAAAATATTTCGCTGGAACGCACTTCTTCAATCCGGTAAGATATTTACCGCTTTTGGAGGTGATTCCAACCAAAGATACCGATCCTGAAATCGCTAAATTCTATATGGAGTACGGCGCAAAAATGTTAGGTAAAACTACCGTTCTTGCAAAAGATACTCCTGCCTTTATCGCCAACAGAATTGGAGTTTTCTCGATGATGAACCTTCTTCACGAAGTGAAAAATCTTGGCTTAACCGTAACTGATATTGATAAATTAACTGGACCTGTAATCGGTCGTCCAAAATCGGCGACGTTCAGAACTGCGGATGTAGTTGGTTTGGATACTTTGGTGATGGTAGCGAAAGGTGTTCACGGAAGCGGTGCAGAAGCCAACAATTTCAACAATGTGTTTGAACTTCCGGATTACATCCAAAAAATGGTTGAGAATAAATGGTTGGGTTCAAAAACGGATGGCGGTTTCTATAAAAAAGTGAAAAATGCTGAAGGAAAATCCGAAATCCATGGTCTGAATTTAGACACGATGGAATATGAACTTCAGGGCAAATCTAACTTCCCTACTCTTGAACTGACGAAAAATATCGATAAACCGATTGACCGTTTCAAAGTTTTGATTGGTGGAAAAGACAAAGCCGGAGAATTGTACAGAAAATCTTTGGGTGCTTTGTTCGCTTATGTTTCACACAAAGTTCCTGAAATTTCTGACGAAGTTTACAAAATCGACGATGCCATGCGTGCAGGTTTCGGTTGGGAAAACGGGCCGTTTGAAATTTGGGATGCCGTTGGTGTTCAGAAAGGTGCAGAATTGGCTAAAGAAGCCGGTTATGAAGTTTCAGACTGGGTGAAAAACGTAGAATCTTTCTATAAAGTAAACGAAAAAGGTCACAAAATTTTCTTTGACCAGGCAAAATCTGATTATGCTGATATTCCTGGACAGGATGCATTCATCATTCTTGATAATATCAGAAAAGATAAAACACTTTGGAGTAACTCCGAATCTGCGATTCAGGATTTGGGCGACGGAATCATCAATTTTGAAATTCGTTCCAAAATGAACTCTCTTGGTGGTGGTGTTCTTGACGGACTGAACCGCGCCATTGACCTTGCAGAAAAAGAATACGACGGAATGGTTGTAGGAAATCAGGGTGCTAACTTCTCTGTTGGAGCTAACTTAGCAATGATTCTGATGATGGCGATTGACCAGGATTGGGATGATCTGAATATGGCAATTGCATACTTCCAGAAATCGATGATGAGAGTTCGCTACTCTTCTATTCCGGTGGTGGTTGCACCTTTCGGAATGACTTTAGGAGGTGGTTGTGAAATGACGATGCACGCCGACCGAGTGGTCGCAGCAGCTGAAACTTATATCGGTTTGGTTGAAACCGGCGTTGGTGTAATTCCTGGCGGTGGTGGAACTAAGGAACTGACTTTAAGAACTTCCCGTGAATTCAACAAAGATGACGTGAAAACGAACCGACTTCGTGATGCTTTCATGAATATTGCCATGGGTAAAGTAGCGACTTCCGCTTACGAAGCTTATGATATGGGAATTCTGGAGCAGCACAAAGACATTGTGGTGGTAGATAAAAACCGTCAGATTGCTGAAGCGAAGAAAGTTGCGAAACTGCTTGCAGAACAGGGTTACACACAACCAATCGAGCAGAAAGTAACTGTTCTTGGTAAAGATGCTTTAGGGATGTTCTATGTTGGAACCGACCAAATGCTTGCAGGAAATTACATCTCCGAGCACGACAAGAAAATTGCCGACAAATTAGGATATGTAATGGTTGGAGGAAACCTTTCCGAGCTGACTTTAGTCACTGAGCAATATTTACTGAACCTTGAAAGAGAAACGTTCTTATCACTTACCGGTGAAAGAAAAACTTTAGAGAGAATTCAGTATATGTTACAGAATGGTAAACCATTAAGAAATTAAAAATTTCCACGTAGATTGTCATTCCGAAGGAATCTCAACATGTCATAGAGATGCTTACAACATGACAAAAACACTGTAATAAATTAAAATAAAAATATGTCAAGAACAGCATACATAATAAAAGGATACAGAACTGCCGTTGGAAAGGCACCAAAAGGCAGTTTAAGGTTCACAAGACCTGATGTATTGGCGGCTACAGTTATTGAAAAATTAATGGCTGATGTTCCGCAACTCGATAAAAACAGAATCGACGACCTGATCGTCGGAAACGCAATGCCTGAAGCAGAACAGGGACTGAACGTTGCCCGTTTGATTTCCTTGATGGGACTTCAGACCGATAAAGTTCCGGGAGTTACCGTGAACAGATACTGTGCATCAGGTTCTGAGGCGATTGCCATTGCTTCTGCTAAAATTCAGGCAGGAATGGCAGATTGTATCATCGCCGGTGGAACAGAATCCATGAGTTATATTCCAATGGGTGGTTACAAACCGGTTCCGGAAACCGATGTTGCAAAATCCAATCCGGATTATTATTGGGGAATGGGTTACACTGCAGAAGCGGTTGCTAAACAATTCAATATTTCAAGAGAAGAACAGGATGAGTTTGCGTTCCACTCACACCAAAAAGCATTAAAGGCATTGGAAGAGGGAAAATTCGCCAACCAAATTGTTCCGATTCCTGTTGAATACAATTACTTGGATGAAAACCAAAAAATGCAGACCAAGAAATTTGATTTCACGGTAGATGAAGGTCCAAGAAAAGACACATCCATTGAAGGTCTGGCTAAACTTCGTCCGGTTTTCGCAGCTGGAGGTTCGGTTACGGCAGGTAACTCTTCTCAAATGTCGGATGGTGCCGCTTTCGTTATCGTAATGAGCGAAGAAATGGTGAAAGAATTAGGTCTTGAACCTGAAGCAAGATTGGTTTCTTACGCAGCAGCAGGCTTGGAACCAAGAATTATGGGAATGGGACCTGTTTACGCTATTCCAAAAGCATTAAAGCAAGCAGGTTTAGAATTGAAAGACATCGATTTAATTGAATTAAATGAGGCCTTCGCTTCTCAATCCGTAGCCATTCAGAAAGAACTTGATTTGAACAAAGAAATCCTGAACGTGAACGGAGGCGCAATCGCATTAGGTCACCCTCTTGGTTGCACCGGAACGAAACTTACGGTTCAGTTAATCGATGAAATGCGCAGACGTGGCAACAAATACGGAATGGTAACAATGTGCGTAGGAACAGGACAAGGAGCTGCTTCAATTTTCGAATTTTTAAAATAAAAAAACAACATAGCAATGAGCGATACAACAACACAAAACACATTAAAAGGCGGCGAATTCCTTATTAAAGATTTCGACGCTCAGGAAATCTTCTCCCTTGAAGAACTGACTGAAGAACAAAAAATGCTTCGCGAATCTCTTGAAGATTTTATGGAAAGAGAAGTGGTTCCGCACCGCGAACGTTTCGAGAAAAAAGATTATGCACTGACTGAAGAAACCATGCGCAAACTTGGTGAAATGGGAACTTTAGGAATCGCTGTTCCTGAAAACTACGGCGGACTTGGAATGGGATTCGTTTCTACCATGCTGGCTTGCGACATCGTTTCCGGAGCAAACGGATCTTTGGCTACAGCTTACGGTGCACACACCGGAATTGGAACGCTTCCTATCCTACTTTACGGAACTGAGGAGCAAAAGCAAAAATATCTTCCAGCTTTGGCAATGGGAGAAAAATTCGGTGCTTATTGTTTGACTGAACCTGATGCCGGTTCCGACGCAAACAGCGGGAAAACAAAAGCAAGACTTTCCGAAGACGGAAAACACTATATCATCAACGGACAGAAAATGTGGATTTCCAACGCAGGTTTTGCAGATACTTTCACATTCTTTGCTAAAATTGATGACGATAAAAACATCACAGGTTTCGTAATCAACAGAAGCGAATTGGAAGATCCAGCAAGCTTGACTCTTGGTGAAGAAGAACACAAATTGGGAATCCGTTCATCTTCAACTCGTCAGGTGTTCTTCAACGATATGAAAATTCCTGTTGAGAACCTTTTGGGTGAAAGAAACAACGGTTTCAAAATCGCTTTGAACGCATTGAACGCAGGTAGAATTAAACTGGCTGCTGCAAATATCGACGGACAAAGAAGAATCACGAATCTTGCCATTAATTATGCCAACGAAAGAAAACAGTTTGGTGTTGCGATTTCCACTTTCGGGGCAATCCGCAAGAAAATTGCTGAAAGGGTGACCGGAACTTTCGTTTCTGAAGCCGGATCATACAGAGCAGCGAAAAATGTAGAAGATAAAATTGCTGAACTGATTGCAGGAGGAATGGATCACCAAAAAGCTGAAATGAAAGCCTTGGAAGAATTCGCAGTAGAATGTTCAATCCTTAAAGTGTTTGTATCTGACTTGACTCAGAATATTTCTGACGAAGGAATCCAGATTTACGGAGGTATGGGATTCTCTGAAGATGCACCAATGGAAGCAGCTTGGAGAGATGCCAGAATCGGAAGAATCTACGAAGGAACCAACGAAATCAACCGTCTTCTTTCTGTAGGAATGTTGATTAAAAAAGCAATGAAAGGAGAATTGGATCTTCTGAAACCTGCAATGGCCATTGGAAAAGAACTGATGGGAATTCCTTCATTCGAAGTTCCTGATTATTCAGCTTATATGTCTGAAGAAAAAGCGTTGATCCACAACCTTAAGAAAGTATTCCTAATGGTTTCCGGAGCTGCACTTCAGAAATATATGATGGATATTGAGAAACAACAGCACTTACTGTTGAATGCTTCTGAAATCCTGAACCAAATCTATATGGCAGAATCTGCAGTATTGAGAGCAGAAAAACACTTCGCTCCTGATTCTGTAGAAGCAGCAATGGCTCAGCTGAACCTTTACAAAGCTGTAGAAAAAATCACTGTAGCTGCAAAAGAAGGAATCGTTTCTTTCGCTGAAGGTGATGAGCAGAGAATGATGCTTTCCGGATTGAGAAGATTCACGAAATACACGAATATGCCGAATGTAGTAGCAATTACTGAAAAAGTAGCTGCACATTATATCGAAAAAGGGAAATACTAAAATCCCTGTTATTTGAATGAAAACGCTTCGAAATATCGGAGCGTTTTTTTTATTTCAGTTACCCGTCCTTTTTAACATAAAATATTTGATTTGTTTTAATTATTTGATTTTCTTAAATTTATATCAAACTTAAATTTAAATACTATGGGAAAATTTGTGATTTCTACAAGAAAAGATGGAGATTTTCAGTTTAATCTAAAAGCAGGAAACGGGCAGGTTATCTTAACAAGCCAGGGATATTCGACTAAAGCAGCCTGTGAAAACGGCATCGAATCTGTAAAAACCAATTCCGGAGATGATGCTAAATTTGAAAGAAAAGTGGCAACAAACGGAAAACATTATTTCAACCTGAAAGCCGGAAACGGACAGATCATCGGATCAAGCCAAATGTATGAAGCCGAAGCTGGGATGGAAAACGGGATTTCTTCGGTAAAAACCAACGCTCCTGATGCTTCTGTGGAAGAAGAAACAGAATAAATTAGTTAAAAAACATTAAAAATAAACTATGAAATGCTCCTAAAAATGGAGCATTTTTTTATATTTTTGTGACCGAAAAATGAATAATGACCAAAGAAGAATTACTACAGACCGCGGTAAAAATTGCTTCAAAAGCACATAAAGGACAGACAGATAAATACGGAATGCCTTATATAGGACACGTTTTGCGCGTATCGAACAGCGGTAGAACCATAGACGAAAAAATTGTTGGAGCACTGCATGATGTTGTGGAAGATTGCTCGGATTACACCATCGAATTTCTGCGTTCCAAAGGATTTCCGGAATATATTCTTTTTGCTGTGCAATGCGTTACCAAAACCAATCCTGATGAAGATTACGATGCATTCATCAGACGTACAGAAAAATCTCCTCTTGCCGTTGCCGTGAAACTAAACGCTCTGCGAGATAATATGGATATCACACGCTTCAACCGTGCAATCTCCGATAAAGATGTAAAACGCCTCAACAAGTATTTGAAAGCCTACAGATATCTCACTGAAAAATATTAAAGCCGGATTTCTCCGGCTTTTTTAATACTTTATTTTATATGTAAATCCTACATGAAACCATCGTTTCGGCATTGGAACTCCAAACGCTTCCGTATATTCTGTATTGGTGATATTATTAATCAGTAAATAAACATCCAAATCTCTGAACTTGTAGGTAAGTTTTTCATCAAGGATTTGATAATTGTAACCATCTGTCCTTTCGTTGTAACGGTAAACCAATTGATTGGTAAAGTTTTTAAACAAACGGTTTTCAAGTTTTGCAACAAACTGATGTTTCAGATTTTCCGATACGTATTTCGAAAAATTTGCTTTGTTATAAATCTTATTATCTAAGAAAGTATATCCGAAAGAATACGATTTAATAAAGCCTTCATGGTGATGGCTGACTTCGGCTTCGAAACCTTTCGTAACAACATCGCCAATGTTTTCAGCTCTCCATTTATCAGCTTCAGCATCTTTTATCCAATCGATTCCATCTTCTGTATCACGACCGAAAACACTTGCTTTTGCCTGAAAATTATTCTTCAAATATCGGTAACCAATTTCGTAAGAAATGGCATTTTCAGGTTTTAAATCGGGGTTTCCAAGTTCGGTTCTGCTCACATAATACAAATCTGTAAAAGTTGGAATTCTGTGAACTTTAGCGGCATTACCGTAAATTTTATGATTTTGGTTGAAATCAAAACCTACGTCCAATCCCGGATAGAAAAAGTTTCCGTTTTCGGAATAATTTGCCCACGAAATTCCCGGCGAAACCTGAAGTTTGTCCTGCAGAAAAGAGAAATGATGCTCAAAGAAGACCTGACTTACAAAGCGCTCACGGTCTCCCAAGTTATTACTTGAAAGAAATTCTTTTCTCAGCTCCACACCCAGACCTGTCGTTCCCAAACCTGATTTGTAACTTCCGTTCACTTCTCCGCCAACATTATTTCCCATATGCATATTGCGGTAAATCTCCGGTTTCTCTCTGTTGAAAAGATACATATCCTGCCCTCTTCTCCAATAAAGATTTGAATTCAGGTCGAACTTTCCGAAATTCTGTTGGTGCGTAATACTCACCACAGATGCCTGAACTTCTTCATACTGCTCAGTTGCAGCAGGAGAAGCATAAAATCCGTTGGCTCCGAATTTTTTCTCAGAAAAACCTGCCTGAAACTGAAGTTTTCCATTCGCAAGATTAAACTGATTTTGGTAGAAAACATTATTGATTTTGTAATCAGTATTGTGTCTGTAACCTTCTGAACTTCCGGAATTAATCTGAAAAAGATTCGAGAATTTTTCGTTTCCAAAGTTCGTGCTCAAACCAAGTTTATACGTCGAAAAATCACCTGCTTCTGCTGAAATTGTAGCGCTTTCTTCAGATGAAGCTTTAGTTACAATATTAATAACACCTGCAAACGGACCATTTCCGAAACGTCTTGCAGCCGGCCCTTTCATCACTTCGATGCGCTCCACACTCGAAAGATCAACCGGAAGATGCAGCGAATTATGCCCTGTTTGTGAATCGTTCATCCGGATTCCGTTAATCAAAATCAGTGACTGCTCAAAGGAACCGCCTCTTATCGAAACATCACTCTGCACACCGTTTGAACCTCTCCTTCTGATATCAATTCCTGCAAACTGCTGCAGAACTTCATCAATACTTTTAGAAGGTGCATTCTCAATTTCCTCTTTTGTGATTACGATAATGTTTTCGTTCACTTTTTTGTAAGGAAGATTAAGGAACTTTCCGTGGATTACAACTTCACTGATGTCGGTTTCTTTCTCCTGCGCATAACTCTGCGATATTGCAAACAACATCAAAACCGGAACAACCAATTTTTTCATAAATTCAATTTTTACTTAAAATATTTAGCAATATAAAATTTGCTTTAATTTTAAAATTATTAGATTTAAAAGTGTTTTACAAAGAAAACAGCGACAAATATAAATAAGAAATCTTCAATGAAAAAAGATATTTATTCAGAATTATTTTTGTATAAAAGAAAAAGACTTGAACAAATCAAGTCTTTATGGTGTGGGGAATTATCTTTTTCTCATCAAATGTGTAATCAGGTCTTTCCAAAATCTTTTCATTTTTAAAAGGTTTTAAGATTACAAATTTGTTTCACAAATATTAAAAAAATACTGCCCAAAAACAAATAATTGAGAAAGTTTAACATTTAAAATAAGATTCCTGAAGCTATGTGACTGAAAGAAAACGATAATTTTTCCGTAATTTTGTAGGTCTTAAATTTTTCAATGGCCACAGCTGAACATATCGATATAAAGAAGGAAATTTTTGTTAAAAATGCCCATTTAAACAACCTCAAACACATTGATGTTAACATTCCTAAAAACAAATTGGTAGTGATCACCGGTGTTTCGGGAAGCGGAAAATCGTCTTTGGCGTTCGATACGGTTTACGCCGAAGGACAGCGCAGATATGTTGAAAGTTTAAGTTCTTATGCCCGACAGTTTTTAGGCAAGCTCGAAAAACCGAAAGTTGACGACATCAAAGGTCTTGCACCTTCCATCGCTATTCAGCAGAAAGTAATTTCTTCCAATCCAAGATCCACAGTTGGGACATCTACGGAAGTTTATGATTATATAAAATTGCTGTTTGCGCGTATTGGCCGCACTTATTCCCCTGTTTCAGGAGAAGAAGTGAAAAAAGACAGCGTTTCTGATGTTGTAGATTTCATCAAAAAACAGAAAAAAGATGCCGCATTTTTACTTCGTGCACCGCTTATTTTTAGTAAAGATAAGTTTTCAGAACTTTTAAAAACTCTGAAATTATCAGGCTTTACAAGACTTGAAGTGAACGGAAATGTTGCCGGAATTGAAGATCTGGAAAGTTTCGGATTCGTTCCCGAAGAGGATATGGAAATTCATTTGGTAATTGACCGCTTCAGTTACGAGGAAGACGAAAGCTTTCTGCAGCGTCTTGCAGATTCCATTCAAATGGCGTTTTACGAGGGTCATGGTTATTGCTCTCTGAAAAATATTGACACCGGAAAAGTTCGAGAATTCTCCAATAAATTTGAACTGGACGGCATTGAGTTTCTTGAACCCAATGTTCATTTTTTCAGTTTCAATAATCCATACGGCGCCTGTCCGGAATGTGAAGGTTATGGAAAAGTTATTGGAATTGATGAAGACCTAGTAATTCCCAATAAAAATCTTTCAGTTTTTGAAGATGCCGTTGCGTCGTGGAAAGGTGAAAGCATGAGCGAATGGAAAAAAGCGTTCATTAAGAAAGCAGGCGACTTCCCTATTCATAAACCTTACCATCAATTAAGCAGAGAACAGAAACAGTTTCTTTGGAAAGGCGATAAATCGAAAAGCTTCCCGAGTATTGATAATTTCTTCAGAATGGTTGAAGAAAACCTTTACAAAATTCAGTATCGCGTAATGCTTTCCCGTTACAGAGGAAAAACAGTTTGTCCGACTTGTGAGGGACTTCGTTTACGCCCTGAAACAGAATGGGTAAAAGTTGACGGCCACAATATTCAGTCGTTGATTGAGTTGCCTTTAGATGAACTCCTTCCGTTAATGAAAAGCCTGAAACTTTCTGATTACGATGCTGAAGTTGCAAAAAGACTGCTTTACGAAATCACCACGAGGTTGGAGTTTTTAACCAAAGTCGGCTTGGGATATCTTACACTGAACCGAACATCCAACACGCTTTCCGGAGGAGAAAGTCAAAGGATTAATTTGGCAACAAGTTTAGGAAGTTCACTAGTGGGCTCCATTTATATTTTGGATGAGCCGTCTATTGGTCTGCATTCCAGAGATACCGAAAATCTGATCCAGGTATTGAAAAACCTTCGTGATTTAGGAAATACTGTAATTGTAGTGGAGCATGATGAAGACATTATGAGGGCCGCAGATTATATTATAGATATCGGTCCGGAAGCCGGATATCTTGGAGGCGAACTCGTTTTTGCAGGAGATTTTAAAGAATTGAAAAACGCCGATACTTTAACTTCAAAATATCTCACCGGAAAACTTGAAATTAAAGTTCCGGAACGCCGGAGAAAGCCGAAAGAATTCGTTCATATAAAAGGAGCACGACAGAATAATCTGAAAAATTTTGATGTTGATATTCCGTTGGAATGTCTCACTGTGATTTCCGGGGTTTCGGGAAGCGGGAAATCTACGCTGATGAAGGAAATCGTTGCCAACGATATTCAGATTCAGTTGGGAATGGGTGGTAAAAAAGGAGATTATGACAGTGTGGAATTTCCAAAAAAATTGGTTAAAAATATTGAACTGATTGACCAAAATCCCATTGGAAAATCCTCACGCTCAAATCCGGTAACTTATCTGAAGGCCTACGACGATATCCGCGATCTTTTTGCCAAGCAAAAACTGTCGAAAATGATGGGCTATAAAACCAAACATTTTTCTTTTAACGTGGATGGCGGACGTTGCGACGAATGTAAAGGTGAAGGTGTTATCAGCGTATCGATGCAGTTTATGGCCGATATTGAACTGGAATGTGAAACCTGCAAAGGAACCCGTTTCAAGAACGAAATTCTGGAGGTAAAGTTTGATGATAAAAACATCTCAGACATTCTTCATATGACGGTTGACGAAGCCATTGATTTCTTCAAAGATAATCACGAAGATAAAATCGTTACCAAACTGAAACCGCTTCAGGATGTAGGTTTGGGATATCTTCAGTTAGGGCAGAGTTCATCTACCCTTTCCGGAGGCGAAGCACAGCGAATAAAACTGGCTTCGTTTTTAGTAAAAGGATTTACTACCGATAAATCACTTTTTATTTTTGATGAACCTTCTACAGGACTGCATTTCCATGATATCAATAAACTTCTGAAGTCTTTTCAGGCACTGATAGAACTTGGACATTCGGTAATGGTTATTGAGCATCAGCCGGACATCATAAAATCAGCAGACTATATCATCGACATAGGCCCGGAAGCCGGAAAATATGGCGGTGAAGTGGTATTTGCAGGAACACCTGAGGATTTAATTAAGAATAAAAGATCGCATACAGCGAAGTATATTGAGGAGAAGTTAAGTTGAGGTTGAGATTGAGGTTGAGGTTGAGGTTAAGGTTGAAATTCGAAATATCTAAATAATTTAGTTAAAAAGTTGCCGGTAATTCCATCACAATATCATCCAAAATCTATCTTTAGAAACGGTGATTTTTCTACTCTTTTCTCTGCAAAAATCAGATCAGTAAAAGGCGTAAAACAACACAGAGAGCGTCTTGAACTTTCTGACGGCGATTTTATGGATTTGGAATGGACTTATAGCGAAAAACCTTCCGAAACCTGCATCATCATTTTTCACGGACTGGAAGGAAATGCGCATCGCTCCTATGTTCTTGGCTCAGTAAAACTGTTCACCGAAAACGGTTTCGACTGTTGTGCGCCACATTACAGAAACTGCTCCGGAGAGCCCAACAGAGTACTTTCATCTTATCATTCCGGAAGAACGGAGGATTTAAAGGAAGTGATCGTGCATATACTTTCCAAAGGGAAATATAAAAACATCATTCTAAAAGGTTTCAGTTTAGGTGGAAATCTTTCCCTGAAATACGCCGGAGAAAACAGAATCCGACCACATGAACTGAAAGGCGTGATTGCAGTTTCGGCGCCGGTGGATTTGGAAGGCTGTATGCACCAGCTTGCTTCCCGCAGAAATACGATTTATAACATCAATTTCTTGATTAGTTTGAAGAAAAAATTACGGGATAAATCAAAGATTTTCAGTGAGATCACCGCAGAGGACATTAATAAGATTAAAACATTAAAGAATTTCGACGATTTTTACACTTCGCGATCCAATGGTTTTGCCGATGCCATTGATTATTACACGAAAAGCAGTTCAAAACAGTTTCTGAAAAACATACAGATTCCAACACTCATCATCAACGCTAAAAACGACAGTTTCCTCTCCGATTCCTGCTATCCTGTGGATGAAGCCGAACAAAATCCGAATCTTTTTCTGGAAACTCCAAAATATGGTGGACATGTCGGTTTTGTAGACGACGGAAACGTTTATTACAACGAAAAAAGAGCTTTAGAGTTCATTCAGGAAATATTTTCGAAAAAATATGAAATCATAACCAATTGAAAACCAAAGTTATCCATAAAAAATTGTGGATAAGTGGTTAATTTTAACATTTGGTTCACACTTTGTATTACTTTAAACAGTATATTTGAAATGAATAAAGAACCAAAGTGAAAACAATTGTCCTTTCTTCGAGCATAGAAATCACAATTAAATTTGAGATAAAAATTTAAGAGAAGCATTGTCGGCTTCTCTTTTTTGTTGTTGTCTAACCCAAAAAAATGAGATGTTTCTATCTACTGAGTCCGCTCCTAAAGAGCGGATTCTTTTGTTGCAGCCTCACCAGGAATCGAACCTGGATCTAAAGTTTAGGAAACTTCTATTCTATCCGTTGAACTATGAGGCCGATTTTCCGCTGAGTCGTTGAGTTGCTTAGTTGTTGAGTGAAGGAGTAAAAAATGAAGATTAAGAAAATTCAATTACTCCTTCATTCAAATACTATCGAATAATTATCTCGTATTCTTCCCGTCCACTACAATGCGTTCTTCACGGTTTGCCAGTTCCCATGCTGTCGCAAAAATCAGTTGCGTTCTTTTCTTCATCAACTCATAATCAATTTTTTCTGCAGTGTCTGTGGTTTTGTGATAATCGGCGTGAATACCGTCAAAATAAAAAGCTGCCGGAACATTCTTTTTTGCAAAACTGTAATGGTCGGATCTGTAATACAGTCTCATCGGATCGTTCGGATCGTCGTATTTGTAGTTCAGTTCCAGCTTTGTGGTTTTATTATTAGCATTTTCACTGATTTTCTTTAAATCAGATGACAGCATATCGGAACCAATGACATAAACATAATTTTTGCCTTCGTTATCAGGATCACTGCGACCAATCATATCGATATTCAGATTTACAACAGTATTTTCCAACGGAAAAACAGGATTATCCGCATAATATCTCGAACCTTGAAGTCCAATTTCCTCCGCCGTTACATGCAGAATAAGAACTGAACGTTTTGGTGCTTTTCCGGCTTTTTTGGCCTTTTGAAAGGCTTCTGCCAGCTCCAAAAGAGCCACCGTTCCACTGCCATTGTCATCGGCACCGTTGTATATTTCACCTTCTTTATTTTTTCCAACATGGTCGTAATGAGCAGAGATTACAATCAGTTCGTTCGGTTTTTCAGTGCCTTCAATATATCCTAAAATATTATCGGAATCCGGAAATGAATTTCCCCGTCTCGTCCCGAAATAAGAACCGGGAATCGTTTGATAAAAACTATTCATGCTCTTCGGATGCGAAATTCCGTACTTACGGTATTCGTCGGTAATATACTTTGCAGCTTTACGGAGTCCTTCACTTCCCGTCATTCGGCCTTCCATATCGTCGGAAGCGATGATGTATAAATGCTTTTTAAGATCCTGCGCAGTGATGGATTCGTAAGATTTTTTAAAGGTTTTACCTTCGTAACCAAGGTTTACAGCACAACTTGTAACCAGCGATGCAGCGAAAAGAATGATTAGTGATTTTTTCATTGATACAATTTTATTTTTGTTAAAATTAAAAAAATAATTGAGTAAATTTGGGTTTATGTCAGAATTTATGAATATCCAACGAAAACACAGCGGCAGCGACATCACCATTTTTTCTGAAATGACTGCCCTTTCCATACAGCATCAAGCCATCAATTTAGCTCAGGGATTCCCGGATTATGAAATTGATAATCGTCTGAAAAAACTCCTGAGTGAAGCGACAGAAAAGAATTTCAACCAATATGCACCACTTGCCGGAAATCCAATGCTGATTGAGAATTTGGTTCAGTTTAATGCAAAGCGAAAGAAACCGATATCTGTTAGCAATTCGGAAATTACAATTACTGCCGGAGCAACCTATGGGATATACTGCGCATTGGCAACCGTTCTGCAACCCGGAGACGAAGTGATTGTTTTGGAACCTAGCTACGACAGCTATGTTCCATCGATTGAAGTGAACGGCGGGAAGCCCGTTTTTGTAAGTCTGGATGAAAATTTTAATCCGGATTTTAATAGAATAAAAAATGTAATAACAGAAAAGACCAAAGCGATTATCGTGAACACACCTCATAATCCTACCGGAAAACTGTGGTCAGCAATTGATTGGGAACAACTTTGGCAAATTATAAAAGATACCAATATCATCGTTATTTCCGATGAAGTGTATGATTTACTTTGCTATGATGATAAGGAGTTTGTAAGTGCATTTCATCATCCGAAACTTAGAAACCGTTCCTACTCAATTTTTTCGTTTGGAAAAATGTTTCATATCACCGGTTGGAAAATGGGGTACGTTCTCGCCAATGATGAATTGAGTAAAGCTTTCAGAAGAATTCATCAGTATCTTCTGTTCTGTGTAAATTCTCCGGCACAATATGCATTGTCAAAATATCTTGAATTATTTGATGCAGACCAAAATCGGAAAATGATGCAGCAGAAAAGAGATTTCTTTCTTTCAGAATTCAAGGATTTGCCATTTACTTTTGCTGAAAATGCCGAAGGAAGTTATTTTCAAACCGTCGGATACGAACAAATTTCAAATTTAAATGACAAAGATTTTTCGGTTTGGCTGACTGTGGAAAAGAAAGTTTCAGTAATTCCGGTTTCGGCATTTTATCATGATCAGAAAAACACCGGAAAAGTAAGATTTTGTTTTGCCAAAAAGGAAGAAACCATCAGAGAAGCAGCTGAGGTTTTGAGAAGAAATCTTTAAATTTATTATCGAAGTTTTTAAGTAAAATCAAAATCATTTTTTAAACACAAAAGTTTTTATTTTAGTAGTTTTTATAGTTTCGTTATAAAGTATTAATAAGAAATTATACGCTTATTTTCACTTTAAACAGTAAAAAAAATTACTTTTTAAATAAAACTTATATATCTCTTTTGTGGTTTATATAACATTAAATTAAAAGGCTGCCTCTTTCGAAGCAGCCTTCCTCTCATTTATTAATCCCAGCAATTTTAATCATTTGTGATAATGATCTTCATTGCTTTTTCTCTAGATGCATTCAGGAATACATCGTATGCTTCCATTACCTGATCGAGCGTAAATCTGTGCGTAATCATCTTTGTAAGATCAATTTTGTTAGCCGCAACAGTTTTTAGCAACATTGGTGTAGTATTAGTATTTACAAGACCAGTGGTGATTGTAAGGTTTTTAATCCATAGATCCTGAATTTCAAAATCTACTTTTTGTCCGTGTACACCTACGTTTGCGATGTGTCCTCCTGGTTTCACAATGTGCTGACAAATATTCCAAGTTTGTGGAATACCTACTGCTTCGATAGCAACGTCTGCGCCGTCTTCACCAACGATTTCTTTAATCGCATCGTATAAATTAGGAGTTGCAGAGTTTACTGCGTGAGTTGCTCCAAGTTCTTTTGCAAGTTCAAGTCTGTTCTCGTCTAAATCAACCATTACCAGTTTACTTGGAGAATAGAACTGAGCTGTTAAAAGTGCAGACATACCAACCGGTCCACCACCCACAATAACTACTGTATCACCAGGTTTTACCTGTCCGTACTGAACACCGATTTCGTGTCCTGTAGGAAGAATATCACTCAATAATACCGCAATTTCATCACTGATTGTTGCAGGAATTTTGTAAAGACTGTTATCCGCGTAAGGAATTCTAACGTATTCTGCCTGAGTTCCGTCGATAAGGTGTCCTAAAATCCAACCGCCGCCATTTTTACAGTGTGCATAAAGCTGTTTTTTACAGTTTTCACAAGAACCGCAGGATGTAATACACGAAATAATTACTTTATCTCCTTTCTTGAATCCCTGAACGTTATCTCCAACTTCCTCAATATAACCAACACCTTCGTGTCCAAGAATAGTTCCCTC
This sequence comes from uncultured Chryseobacterium sp., assembly GCA_964588705.1. Lineage (GTDB taxonomy): Bacteria > Bacteroidota > Bacteroidia > Flavobacteriales > Weeksellaceae > CAZPQV01. The sequence continues at coordinate 16,285 of CAZPQV010000007.1, read as the reverse complement.
TTTCATATAAAGGTTTTTCCCTTTGTAAATCCCAAGGTCAGTTCCGCAGATGGTCGTTTTACTCATTTTTACGATAACATCCGTAGGGTCAATAATCTGTGGCATTGGCTTGTCTTCAAATGCAATTGCGTGATCGCCATTGTAAACTAATGCTTTCATGTTTAAGTATTTAAGTCACCTTAAAATTACTCACTTTTTTAAAGTGAATTCAGAAAATGACATGAATCATTAAACGAAAGAAAAAGAGAAAAATATTTTTCTTAATGAATAAAAATGTGTATTTTATACTGTTTTGTCAGAATCTTTAAGAAGAATATTGAGTTCTTTAAGTTCAGATGAAGTTAAATCGCGCCATTTTCCAAGCGGAACATCAAGATGAATATTCAGCACCCGAATGCGCTTCAGTTTCTTTACGTCATAACCAAGATACTCGCACATTCTGCGGATTTGGCGGTTCAATCCCTGGGTTAAAACAATTCGGAAAGACATTGTGTCCAGCTGCTCTACTTCACATTTTTTAGTAACAGTATCCAAAATTGGAACGCCATTTCTCATTTTATCGAGAAATTTTGGAGTAATTGGCTTGTCTACGCGAACGATATATTCTTTTCCGTGGTTATTTTTTGAACGAAGGATTTTATTCACAATATCACCGTCTGAAGTCAGCAGAATAAGGCCTTCACTTGGTTTATCAAGTCTTCCGATGGGGAAAATTCTTTTGGGATGGTTGATATAATCGATGATATTGTTTTTCTCCCTTCGTGTGTCTGTGGTGCAGACAATTCCGATAGGTTTGTTGAAAGCGATATAAACGTGGTCTTCCTCAGTTTTTCTTATAGAAACTCCATCCACTTCAATCTCATCATCATCTGAAACTTTCGTTCCTAACTCCGGAATCTGTCCGTTGATAGTAATTCTGCCCTCTTCCAAAAGTTTATCTGCTGCTCTTCGCGAACAGTAGCCAACTTCTGAAAGATATTTGTTAATACGGGTTTTTTCCATCAGATTAATTAAAGTTGTTCTTCAGATGAGAATCGGAATTCATTTGTAAGATAATCCGAAGAAGAATCTTCCACAGAAAGTTCACCGATTTTCGTTCTTCTTAAGTTATAAAGATATGCACCAACACCCAATTCCTGACCAATATCGTGCGCCAAACTTCGGATATAAGTTCCCTTGGAACAGCCCACGGTAAAAGTGATGAATGGAAAATTAATCCCAATATTATTCAGATAAAAAATTGTCGCTTTTCTGCTTTTCATTTCAACTTCCTCACCTGCTCTGGCCAAATTGTAGGCACGTTCACCATCAATTTTAATGGCGGAAAAAACAGGTGGTTTCTGCTCAATTTCGCCTTCAAACTTCTTTAAAGTTTCATAAATGAAATCTTCGGTAACATGAGAATAATCTTGCTGAAGAATTTCAGGTTTTTCGGTATCGTAAGATTCGGTCTGAACTCCGATTTTTATCTCAGCAATATACTCTTTCGGAGCATCTTGAATTTCAGGAATCTGCTTGGTTGCTTTTCCGGTGCAAACCACGAGAAGGCCGGTTGCGCGAGGATCTAAAGTTCCGGCATGTCCAACCTTTATTTTTTTGAGTTTAAACTCTCTCTTTAGTTTGAATTTAATCTTATTAACTGCCTGAAAAGAAGTCCAGTCCAGAGGTTTATCTACCAATAGAATCTGGCCGTTCTGTATTTCTTCAAGAGTCACGTTCAAAATGGATAATAAGTGATGAGTAATTAGTGATAGCTGATGAATTTTACTGGAATTGAGTGAAATAAATCAGCAAAATAATTCCTACAATAATTCGATACCAACCCCAAGGTTTGAAACCATATTTCGTAAGTACACCGATAAAAAACTTAATCGCAATTACTGCAACCACGAACGCTACGATATTTCCTACCGCAAAACTGATCATGTTTTCCTGAGATTCAAGAATCATTTCGTAGCCTTTTTGTTGCGCACCTTCCGGTCCCCAACCTTTCACAAAAATTGAATAAACTGTAACTGCCAACATGGTTGGAACTGCCAGGAAAAATGAAAATTCGGCTGCAGCTTTTCTGGTCAACTTTTGTTGCATTCCTCCGATGATGGAAGCCGCACTTCGGCTCATGCCCGGCATCATTGCAAGACACTGCCAAACACCTATGGTAAATGCTTTTTTATAAGTAATATCCTTCTCGTCATCAATATTATGAACTGTGAAAATTTTATCAATGAAGAGGAGCACAATTCCACCTAACACCAAAACAATGGCAATTGGAACAGGATCTCCTAAAACGGCTTCAATTTTATCATCAAAAATATATCCGAGGATTAACGCCGGAATAACGGCAACAGCCAGTTTAAAATAGAATTTAAGATTACTGAAATCGAAAAATTTTTTCCAATACAAATACACTACGGCTAAAATTGCCCCAAACTGTATGGAAACCTGAAACATCTTCACAAATTCATCTTCCTGAATTCCAAAAATCGAACTTGTAAAAATCATGTGAGCAGTGGAAGAAACCGGCAGATATTCCGTTAAACCTTCTACAATGGCAATAATTATTGCTTTGATTAAATCCATAAATTTTTATTTCAAATGCTATTTTAAAAAAACTTTGTCAAAGTAAAACCTTGACAAAGCTGATTGTATTTTTATATTTTTATTTATTTCTTTTCAATATGGCGTAAACTTCCACTGCAAATCCAAGAATTACCAATAATGGCGCAATCCTGATTCTTAAGACAGAAAAAATACCGTCGTTCCAATAGTTTGGATCAAAAGTGCCTTCAGGAGTGGTGTTCGCACCTTTTCCCATCATAAGGATAAATCCTAAAGCAATCAGTCCGAGACCAATCAGCATCCATTTATAATTTTCTTTTCCGAAGTAGAAACCGCCTTTATTTTCAGTAGTTTCCGTAGAAAGCTGTTGTTTGATTTTTGCCATATTACGAATAATAAAGGTCGTCGATATTGGTTTTCAGGAACCTCCAAGTTGCAAAAATAGTACTCATTACGGTAATGAAAATTCCTACGCCAAGTACAAGAAGAATCAGCCATAAATACTGAGGATCGTTCTGCACGAACTCCTGCCCGATTTCCTGAGTGAAATAATACCAAACTCCAAACAGCGCAACTAATCCTAATAACGAACCTATCAGTCCTAAAACAATAGCTTCTATAACAAAAGGTTTAAGAATAAATCTTCTTCTTGCACCAACCAACTGCATGGTTTTGATGATGAAACGTTTTGAGAAAATTTTGAGTCTGATAGAGTTATTAATAAGAACCACGGCTAAAACGAGAAACAGAATCGAGAATCCAAGAATCCATTTCAGAATACGGTTCAGATTGTTGTAAACATCCACCATCAGCGTACTGTTATTCTTTACATCAACAATTCCTTTCACTGCTTTTAACTGCTGAATTGCACCGTCAATTTTTGCCGGATCTACATATTCCGGTTTCAAAGCAACTTCCACAGAAGATGGAAAAATGTGTGCATCGAAAAGCGCTTCACTGTCAAGCCCCATACTTTTTTTGGCTTCTTCACTGGCCATTTCTCTCGTGATGTAAGTGGCGCGTTTTACAGGAGCCAATGTCTGAATTTTATTGAAAGCTTCCATCTCCATTTTTGCAATCTTCGCAGAATCCTTTACATCAAAATTTTCATCAAAATAGGCATTTACAACCAGTTGCTCTTTGATATAATCTGAATATTTCTGTGCATTAATCAGGATAAGTCCCATTAAACCAAGCAGAAACAAAACCAATCCAATAGAAACAACTACAGTAATATTGCTTGAACGCAGCCTCCTTTTGTTAAAATCATCAACAGTTTTTGCCATCAAAAAATAATTTTCGGCTAAAATAGAAAAAAACTTCCGAAATTTGCGGATACAAAGAAGAAAAAGCAAGTTAAAAAAAACTTAAAAGTCTGAAGTTGGAAGACCGAAGTCCGAAGTTTTTGGTATCACTAAAATAATACACCAATAAATGAATATAAGAGCAAAAAAACATCTCGGACAACACTTCCTAACCGACGAAAATATCGCCCTGAAAATTGTTGAAGGACTTTCATTCGAAGATTACAACAAAGTTCTTGAAGTTGGCCCCGGAACCGGTGTTCTTACCAAATATTTACTTGAAAGAAACGTCCAGCTTTTTCTTGCCGAAATCGATACCGAATCCATTGATTATCTGAAACAGAATTACCTGAAACTTTCTGAAAACAATTTCGTGGGTGATTTTCTGAAAACCGATTTCTCTTATACAAACGGAGAGCAACTCGCCATTATCGGGAACTTTCCGTATAACATTTCGTCTCAGATTTTATTTAAAATTGTTGACCACTTTCAGCAGATTCCTGAAATGGTGGGGATGTTCCAAAAGGAAGTTGCAGAAAGAACTGCAGCAGTTCCAAGAACAAAAGATTACGGAATTTTATCGGTTTTGGTTCAGGCCTATTACGATGTGAAATACCTTTTCACGGTTCATGAAAACGTTTTCAATCCGCCACCAAAAGTAAAATCGGGAGTCATACGGTTGACCAGAAATCCAAAACCCGGACTCGAAGGCAACGAAATCCTGTTGAAACAAATTGTAAAAGCCGGATTCAACCAAAGACGAAAGAAACTTTCCAACGCGCTGAAAATTCTTAATATTCCAGAAGCATTGAAAACTCATGAGTTTATGGATAAGCGCGCCGAAGAACTTTCGGTGGAAGATTTCATCAGCTTCACGATTCTTTGGAAGGACAATCTTTAAGATTTAAAATTTAGTTAAAATCAAAAAGCCCTTTCAAATTGGCATTTAGGCATTAAAACCTTATTTTTGCAAAAATCAAATTTTCATCTATAAAATCCCTGAAACGTTTTGACTGAAGAAACTCTGAACATACAGGAACAATTGCAGCAGGCGATTCTGCAACGCAACGTAAGTGAAGTTTCTGCAATTTTTGCGGAAATGGAAGCTGTGGATATTGCCCATTTCTTCGAAGATCTCGATATCGAAGGACAGAAGTTCGTGTACGATTTAATGAGTAATGAGCAGTCTGCAGAGATGCTTTTGGAGATTGATGAAGATAAAAGAAAGAAATTCCTTGCTCAGCTTTCGTCCAAAGAAATTGCGGATGAAATTATCAACGAGATCGATTCCGACGACGCTGCCGATATCATTGCTGAGCTTCCCGAAAAGCAGCAGGATGAAATCATCCAGCATCTTGACGACGAAGAGCACGCCCAAAATATCGTGGAACTCCTTCGTTATGACGAGGACGTTGCCGGTGGTTTGATGGCTACGGAATTGGTGAAAGTCAATGAAGGACTCTCCATTATTTCCGCGGTAAAAGAAATGCGTAAACAGGCCAACGAAATGGAAGAAGTGTATTCCATCTACGTGGTTGATGACAGTGATAAACTGCTGGGGATTTTGAGTCTTAAGAAACTGCTCACCACGTCTTCTGCGACAAGAGTTTCAGATGTTTACAACTCAAAAATCCGTTGGGTAAAAGACACTGAGGAAGCCGAAGAAGTAGCACGTTTCATGCAGAAATATGACCTATTTGAAGTTCCCGTGGTGGATGCTTTAGGAAAATTGGTCGGTAGAATTACCATCGATGACGTGATGGACTTTGTAAAAGAAGAAACCGAAAAAGACTACCAATTGGCATCCGGTATCTCGAGCGATGTTGACCATACCGATAATATTTTCCAGATGACTAAAGCGCGCTTGCCTTGGCTTTTCATCGGAATGGTGGGTGGTTTGGTTGGCTCCCGAGTTTTGCAGGGAAATCAAAGTGCTTTGCAAGTCGTTCCTGCACTGATGTTTTTCGTTCCGCTGATTGCGGCAACGGCTGGTAATATTGGAGTTCAGGCGTCTGCAATCATCGTACAGGGTTTGGCAAACGACACGATTGGTAAGGATACGTTTAAAACTTTAGCGAAGGAAGTGAGTGTTTCTGCAGCTTCCGGACTTATTCTTTCGATACTTATTTTTGCATTTAATTATCTTATCAACAGGCACGATTTCACCATTTCGATTACGATTTCGCTTTCGCTTTTAGCAGTAATTATGGTGGCTGCAGTCATTGGAACGATTGTTCCTTTAATTCTTGAAAGAAATAAAATAGATCCTGCGATTGCAACCGGTCCGTTCATTACCACATCCAACGACATTCTTGGCGTGCTGATTTATTTCTCGATTGCAAGAATGATACTTCACATTTAGTAATTCTCCTCTTCGCCGCGGCTTAGTTCATCCTCAATATTATCGTCCTCTTCCTGAAGTTCTCGGATTAAGGCTTCCATTTCAGAAATTTTATCCTTCAGCGATTTAATTTCGGTTTTGTTGGTGGCAACTTTACTTTTCAGCATTACTGTTCTTGCGCGTTCGCTGTGATCTTCAGGCTCATCTTCTTCGTTGATCTCTTCAATATCTTCCTGAATATCTTCAATATCATCACTGATTTCTTCAATATCTTCCTGGATATCTTCTATATCTTCCTGAATTTCAGTTACGTCTTCTTTCAAATCTTCGATATGTTCGGTACTTTTATTAACAGACATCTGAATGAAAATTGCAAGATAAATGGCTTCGAGCGATACCACTGTTGTAAGTACCAGCAACATCTGATCCCATTCCACAAGTTTTAAAATAGGCAGCAGAAAACAAACCACAAAAAATATGGTATGAAAAATAACGGACTGCACCGAACCAATCCACCACATCATTCCATTGGCAATTTTTTCGAGGAACTCAACATTTTTTTGATTTGTTTTTCTTTCACGCATGGTCTGAAATTTTGGTTAAAATTAAGTCAAAAGTTCCCGATTTGGAATTTTTTGAATTAAAAATTTAACCCAAACTGATGAAATATTTTTTTCAGTTTTCACTTGATTTTTTCAATTTAGTCTTTCATGAAAAAAGAAAAAATCGTATTTTTGATAAAATGCGGTTTTTTGATGAGTTTGTCGATTGAAAGTTTCTTGCTGGTTGCTGCCCTCCTTCTTTTTATAAGTATTTATTTTGGAAACAGGGCCTACAAATTTGGTGTTCCTACTCTACTAATATTTTTACTGATTGGTATTTTGGCCGGTTCCGAAGGCATTGGCGGAATTTATTTTGACGATCCAAAAATCACTCAGTTAATCGGCATTGTGGCGCTCAATTTTATCTTGTTTTCGGGAGGTTTAGATACCAACTGGAAATCTGTAAAACCTATTCTCGGACAGGGAGTTGTACTTTCCACGCTCGGTGTTTTACTTACAGCACTGACGTTGGGCTTATTCATTTTCTGGATTACCGATTTCACCATTTACGAAAGTTTATTGCTGGGATCTATTGTTTCATCCACAGACGTGGCTGCGGTTTTCTCTATTTTAAGAGCTCGAAATCTACGTCTAAGAAGCAATCTGAAACCAACCCTCGAGCTTGAAAGTGGAAGCAACGATCCCATGGCTTACGTGCTTACCATTCTTTTTCTTGGCTTGGTTATGAATCCCGAAAAATCTTTTGCATCAGTTATTCCCGTGTTTTTTCAACAGATGATTTTGGGAGGAATCTTAGGTTACCTTTTCGGAATGCTCAGCAAACAGATTATCAACAGAATTAAATTAGGATACGAAGGACTTTATCCGGTTTTGGTAATTGCGTTGATGTTCATCACATTCTCAGCAACAGACGCTGTTGGCGGAAACGGGTTCCTTGCAATTTACGTGTGTGCCGTGTATCTCGGAAATCAGGATATTATTCATAAAAATTCTATTCTGCAGATGTATGACGGTTTAGCATGGCTGATGCAGATTGTACTTTTCCTTACGCTTGGGCTGCTGGTTTTCCCAAGCGAAATTGTTCCAATTTTAGGACTTGGAATGCTCATTTCTTTCTTCCTGATTTTTGTGGCAAGACCAATTGCAGTATTTATTTCCACGGCTTTTTTCAAGATGAAACTCAGGCGGCGAGTTTACATTTCCTGGGTTGGACTTCGGGGCGCCGTTCCGATTGTATTTGCGACTTATCCGTTGATTGCGGGAATTGAGAAAGCCGATATGATTTTTAATATCGTGTTTTTTATTTCCGTGACTTCGGTTCTGCTTCAGGGAACGTCACTTCCAATTGTTGCAAAATGGCTGAATGTTTCTATCCCTGAAAATGATAAAGAAGGAGAAATTCCGGTTGAAGAAGAAGAAAACCTGATTACTTACGAACCAAAATCGAAGTTTAGGAGAATTAGGATTGAACCCGAATATTTTGCCAACGAAAAGAAAATTGTTGATTTGAAACTTCCGAAAGATGTTGTAGTTGCACTGATACAGCGTGATGATAATTTTTTCGTACCATCCGGATCGACAAAAATTGAAAATAATGACCAGATTATTTTGCTTTCAAACAGCAAGGAAGAATTTGAAATTTCAGAAAATATATTGAAGTACAACAGTATTAATTAAAGTTTATGAATAAAAGGTTTATCGTTCTGATTGATTTTTCCGAAGGCTCTGCAAACCTCTTAAAATATGCTTACGAATGGTCGGCGAAGATTGGTGCGGAACTGCTTTTGGTACACCAGATTGTAGACCTTATTCCTTCGATGATTTCTCAGGAAGAAAAAAACCTAATGCTTGGTGATTTGAAATTTCAAAAGAAAGAAGAGCTGAAGCAGTTTGCTGCAAACATCCTTTCCGAAAACACTCCGGTCACTTTTCTTGTTACCGAAAATAATCTGATAGAAACCTTAAACGATTTACTCAGAAAATCCTTGCAGGAAACTTTAATTTTTATTGGCCTAAAAGGAACCGGTTACTTCAAAAAGATTCTTGTAGGAAGCGAGGCTGCAAAAATCACCGAAAAAATCTACAATAATATCGTTGCAGTTCCCGTAGAAGTTTCGATGCATGCAAAACGAAAAATCTATGTTGGTATCAGTGACCTGCAGCATATTGACATCATTGAATTCAACAAGTTTCTGAAATTTTTAGATGAAAGTGTGAAGGAAATTCACTTCATTTATATTTCAAAAGAAAACGAAGATACATTCCAGATCGAAAAAATACTTGCAGACCTTGTAGATTTTTATAAAGACCGCTTCGAAACCGATTACAAAATTTGGGCAAGCGATGATTATTTGGGAGATCTTCGAGAAATGCTGAAATATTCTTCCGAAGAGATTTTAGTTCTCCAATACAGCACTAATAATTTTATTAGAAATGCTGTAAAACAAATTATTTACGACGGTTCAATCCCAATTGTTGTTCTTCCTTAAATTTCTTTTGAAACGCCTAATCCAAACAAAGCAAAATCGTATTTTGCAGGATCTTCGGCATCCATTTTTCTTAGAATTAAATCGAGTTCTTCTACGGTTTTCCAGTCGTTTTGTTTGCGCGAAACCAAATTGAGTTTCCGGGAAATATTCCCTGTATGAACATCCAAAGGAATCGAAAGATATTTCTGATTAATATTCTCCCAAATACCCAAATCCACTTTTCGGTTGTCTTTTCGCACCATCCAACGAAGAAACATCATCAGACGTTTCGCTGAAGAATTTTTGTAGGTAGAACTTACGTGTTTGTAACATCTGTGATTTAAATTTCCAAGAAATTCCCGTCTGAAACGTTCTAATGCATGGTAGAAATTGGTTTCAGTTTCCTTTAAAAGAAATAAATTTTCAAGCGAATTATTTTCAGAATATATCCGGTTTAAATTTCTGATAAACTGTGCGTAATCTTCTCCATTAAAAGTTCTGTGAACCGCTTTCCCTTCAATAGATTTTAAATCTTCTTCAGAGAAATTCATCACAAAATCATAAGGAGAGTTTCCCATGAAATTTAATATTTTATTGGCTGAATTGATGATGGATTTTCTGTTTCCCCAAGCGATTGTCGCGGACAGAAATCCAGCAATTTCAATATCCTGTTTCAAACTAAAACGATGCGGAATCTGAATAGGATCATTCTCAATAAAATCCGGATGATTGTACTGATCTGCTTTTTCGTCGAGAAACTGTTTTAATTCTTCGAATTTCATTTTTTGTTATTTGGTGCACGGAGTTAAAAGAGTTTTCACAATGTTTCACAGAGTTTTTATAAATAAAACTCATTTTTCTCCGTGTCAAACTCCTGCAAATCTGTGAAATTATAAAGATCAACATTTTACAGAGTAAAAAAAGTTTTCACAATGTTTCACAGAGTTTTTATAAATAAAACTCATTTTTCTCCGTGTCAAACTCCTGAAAATCTGTGAAATTATAAAGATTAAAATTTGACAGAATAAAAAGAGTTGTCACAATGTTTCACAGAGTTTTTATAAATAAAACTTATTTTTCTCCGTGTTAAACTCCTGCAAATCTGTGAAATTATAAAGATCAACATTTTACTAAGTAATAAGAGTTGTCAAAGAATTTTATAAATAAGAAAACTCGTTTTTCTCTGTGTTAAACTCCAGTGACACAGTGACACAGCGAAACTAAAAAAATCAACCAATTTTTACCGCTTCCAACTGTTTTGGTAAAAAGGAATTAGCAAACACTTCCCTCGCTTCGTTTGTGAACACGGAAAGATCGCCGTAACGGTTGGAGAAATGCCCTAAAATAAGTTTTCCAACATTGGCTTTTCTTGCAATTCTGGCTGCTTCCAAAGCCGTGGTATGTCCGGTATAATCTGCCATTTCTTTCAGTTCGTGAAGAAATGTAGCTTCATGATACAGCAAATCTACACCCTCAATAATCGGAATGATTTCTTCTGAATATTTAGTGTCGCTGCAAAATGCATAGGAAACCGATTTCGTTGGTTCTTTCGTTAAAACTTCGTTTTTAAGCACATAACCATCGTTCAAAACAAAATCTTTCCCAAGTTTTAAATTATGATAGTCGCAGGTTTCAATCTCGGGGTACTTTGAAATTTCCTGCATATTCAGATGCCGTTCTTTCGGTTTTTCGCGGAAAAGATAGCCATTGCAATAAATCCTGTGATTCAACGGAATTGTGTGAACTTCTATCCTGCTGTCCTCATATATTTTTTCTGAAAAATATTTATCAAGTTCATGATAAATTACTTCAAAACCTTTGTGCGTTTCCGTTAATCTGAAGATGGTTTCCAGCATTTCTTCAATGCCTTTAGGTCCGTAAATATGCAGCGGAACTTCCCTTCCAAGCAAACGAAACGACGCAATAAGTCCGGGTAAACCAAAACAGTGATCGCCATGAAGATGCGAAATAAAGATGTGATTGATTTTAGAAAACCTGGTTTTTGCCTTTCTCAACTGCACTTGAGTTCCCTCACCACAATCAATAAGAAAGTGGCGTTCTTCCATTTCTAATAATTGTGCAGTTGGTGCAGAATTAACCGTCGGGATTGCCGAATTGAAGCCAAGAATGGTAAGGTAAGTGCTCAATTTATTTAGCGTAAGATTTTTAGAACAATCCTACAAATTTAATGAAAACTTGCGAGATTGTCTTCATAGAAAGCCTCTATACAAAGTATTAGCAAGTAGTTAAATGTTAGTTTTTGCGGTCGAGTTCAGCAAGAAATTTGTCGAATGCATTTCTGCGGTGGCTGATTTCGTTTTTCTCCTCAGGATCCATCTCTGCAAAAGTTTTGTCATACCCTTCCGGAACGAAAATTGGATCGTAGCCAAAACCTTTATGTCCTTTGTTTTCTTCAATTAAATTACCATAAACCTTACCTTCAAAATACTGCGGACCGTCTTTTGTAAAGTAACATAGAACCGTCACGAAATGAGCTTTCCGGTCTTCTTTACCTTCCATTTCCTCAAGCACTTTTTCAATATTTTTATCAAAATCGTGGTCTGAAGCATAACGTGCCGAATAAATTCCGGGTCTTCCATCCAAAACATCTACAGACAATCCGGAATCGTCACCGATGCAGGGAATTTCAGTTGCCAGATAACAGGTTTGTGCTTTAATTAATGCATTCTCAAAAAAAGACGATCCGTTCTCTTCAATTTCTTCGTGATAGCCAACATCTGTAAGACTTTTTACTAAAAAACGGTTTCCTAAAATTTGCTGGATTTCTTCTTTTTTATGAAGATTATGTGTTGCAACTAAAAGTTCTTTCATTATAATTTTTTAATGGTAATATTTTCTTTATTCTGAATGATGGATTTCGTATTTATTGGTGAACAAATAATAGAATACAGCGAAAAGGACAATACCAACACCAAGCACCAAATACTCCGAAACTTTAAAGAACTGTGCAAAACTTTCGGTATCGCCGTAATAGATTAAAAATGTGGAAGCCCCATTATTAAACGCGTGAAGAAGTATGGGCATCAACAAAGATTTTGTTCTGTGGTAAACCAATCCCATCGCATATCCTAACAATGTTGCACCTACAAACTGCCACGGATTGGCATGAATAATACCGAAAATAATAGCGGCAATCCAAATAGCTTTCAGTGGTTTTACTCCTCTATTAATCAATCCTTTCTGAATAATTCCCCGGAACACAATTTCCTCAAAAATCGGAGCCATAATTACGGCTAACAAAATCATTGTTAAAGTATTATTCGTAAGTTGTTCCATCAGCATTGAGAAATACTCGTACATTTTCCCAAAAAAAGGTCCGGTTACAGGAATTTTCGACGTTATAAATTCAGCAATAAACATCATTCCCAGCATCAGCGGAAAAATAAGTACGTAGGTAAAGAAGTTCTTGGTAGAGAAATTAAAATTCAGCCGTTTCCCTGTCTGCGGTCTGCAAATAAGATAATCGAAAGCGGCAATTGCACCAATCCACATCAAAGCATTCGTTACCACAAGAAAAACATCTTCATACTGAAAATTTTCTTTCACGAAAAACATAAGTACAACATTGATAACCGAAACGATAAATGCCGGAATAACACCGCCTAAAAAAAGTACTGCTCCGCCTTTCCAGTCGAACGTGTACTTGGGAAGATTTCCACGAGAATCGTTATTTATCATTTGAATTGAAATTTCAACAAATATAAAAAAACTTGGATGATGCCGGTTTTTATTTCTCGCTAAAAATAACGATTTTTGCACCCATAAATTTCAATATGGCAGATTTACTGAAAGAAATAAAAAAACGTAAAACCTTCGGAATTATCGCTCACCCCGATGCCGGAAAAACTACACTTACCGAAAAGCTTCTGCTTTTTGGAGGTGCCATTCAGGAAGCGGGCGCTGTAAAATCGAACAAAGTAAAGAAAGGCGCAACTTCCGACTTTATGGAAATCGAGCGCCAGAGAGGGATTTCGGTTGCAACTTCCGTTTTGGCGTTTGAATATAAAGGACATAAAATCAACATTCTCGATACGCCGGGTCACAAAGATTTTGCTGAAGATACTTACCGTACGCTTACGGCAGTAGATTCTGTAATCGTTGTTGTTGACGTGGCAAAAGGGGTTGAGGAACAAACGGAAAAGCTCGTTCAGGTTTGTAGAATGAGAAATATTCCGATGATTGTTTTTATCAACAAGCTAGACCGTGAAGGTAAAGACGCCTTTGATTTACTGGACGAAGTTGAACAAAAACTTGGGCTTACTGTTACTCCACTTTCACTTCCAATTGGTATGGGAAGTGATTTCCAGGGGATTTATAATCTTTGGGAAAAGAATTTTGAGTTTTTCCTTGAAGAAAAGAAGCAGAAAGTTGGTGAATCGGTAAAAGTTACAGATTTGAACGATCCGAAAGTTGACGAAATGATTGGTTCAAAAGCTGCCAATACCCTTCGGGAAGAGCTTGAACTGATTGAAACGGTTTATCCCGAATTTAACCGAGAAGATTATATCAAAGGAGATTTACAACCGGTTTTCTTCGGTTCGGCGTTAAATAATTTTGGTGTTCGCGAACTGTTGGATGCATTTGTGGAAATCGCACCAATGCCGCAGCCAAAACAGTCTGATGTAAGAATTGTAAATCCTGAAGAGAGCAAATTCACTGGATTTGTGTTTAAAATTCATGCGAATATGGATCCGAAACACAGAGACAGATTGGCGTTTGTAAAGATTGTCTCCGGAACATTTAAAAGAAATGAAAACTATCTTCTTGTTCGTGAAGGAAAGAAGCTGAAATTTGCAGCACCAAATGCTTTCTTCGCAGATAAAAAAGAAATTGTTGACGAAAGTTTTCCGGGAGATATTGTCGGACTTCACGATACTGGAAACTTCAGAATTGGTGACACTTTAACGTCGGGCGAAAACCTTAATTTCAAAGGAATTCCGAGTTTCTCACCGGAACATTTCCGATATATCAATAACGATGATCCATTGAAAGCAAAACAGCTTGCTAAAGGTATTGACCAGTTGATGGACGAAGGAGTTGCACAGTTGTTTACACTCGAAATGAACGGAAGAAAAATCATCGGAACTGTTGGTGCACTGCAGTACGAAGTTATTCAGTATCGTTTGGAACACGAGTATGGTGCAAAATGTACCTACGAACCGCTTTCGATACATAAAGCATGTTGGGTTGAAGCTGATGAAAAATCAGAAGAATTCAAGGAGTTTGCGAGATTGAAACAACGATTTTTGGCAAGAGACAAATACGACCAACTCGTATTTTTAGCTGATTCATCTTTCACAATTCATATGACTCAGGAAAAGTTCCCAAATGTGAAACTGCATTTTGTGAGCGAATATACACATGAGTGATAAGTGATAAGTGATAAACTAAAAACAAAGAGATAAATCTGTGAAAAATTCACAGATTTTTTTGTTAATCGGTTGTAAAATTCATTTACAATTTATTGATTATCAATTATTAACAACAAATATCATTAATTCAGATAAAATAAGGGAATATTAATTGCAATAATCTTTACGTTTGAAAAACTAAATTAAAAGCATGAACAAAATTCTTTTATCATTCTTTCTTTCAGCAGCAGTAATTTCCTGCACTGAAATAAAACAAACTTCAGATACCATAAAGGAAGCCGACAGTTTATTTAAATCCGCCAATGAAGGCATCAAAACACTTGATTCGATTTCTAAAATCGTGACAGATTCTGCACAGTTCAAGAAAGTAATCGTTCCGGAAATTGAGAAACAGAAGAAAAGTGTAGAAAGCGTTATCAGAGAAAACGCTAAAAATCTTGATTCCATTAATGCGGTGATTAAGAAAACTACTGAACGCATCAACAAAAGTACGGACGTTATTAAAACCGTAGATTCTGCGAGTAAAGTACTGAAAGAGAGTAACAACCCTATTGATATGCTTTCAACAATTTCAAAAACTTTGGAGAAAGTATCGAAGCAAACAAAATCCAGCACAGCGACTGAAACTCAGCCTGCACCTGAAGTTAAAGAAACTGAACCACAGATTGTAACACCGGATGTTTCCAATCAGGAATCTTCAGAGCCAAAACAGGAAGAAACCAATTATACGATCGATCCGATGGTGAAAACTGCAGTTATAAAAGTTTCTGTTGAGAATCTAAGCGATGCAAGGCAAAACTTAGCTATGAACCTTAGAAATTATGGTGCTGATATTGTGACGGAAAGTTTCGGTGATGATGCCGGATACAGAAATCAGTATTTCACGGTGAAGGTGCCAACAAGATATTTTGATCAGGTTGCAAACAGTGTTTCAGGTTTGGGAACTTTAAGAACAAAAAGTATTTCAAGTGAAGGGAAAGATTACGATCCAAACCAAATGAGCGACCTTGAAATTACTTTAACTGAAAATATTAAATCAACATCAAACGAGATTATTACAGCTCCTGGCTCAAGTAATAATCAAACCTATAAGGAAAAATCTTCGGATGCTTTTATGAAAGGTTTTGATGGTCTTAAAAATGTGTTTTTATTCCTGCTTCCGTTTTGGCCTTTACTTTTAATTGGCGGAATTGTTTACTATTTCTACAGAAAAAGCAAGCTAAAAAGAGATAAAGCAATGAACGAAGCACTGGTTGAAGAAAAACTTCAGGAACAGAAAAGATACCGTGAAATGACCACTGAAACTTCGGATTATAATCCTGAGACCAATCAGAAATCTTCAGGGAACGATGAGCAGGATTATTCGAAATATATGCCTAAAAAATAATCTGAATAAATCAGTAAGTTGGCAACGTTATTAAATCATTAGAAAGCAAATAGTAACCCACTCCTGCAATGATTAATAAAAGAATATAGATGATCATGGATGTTTTGTTGTCTTTGGCATAAGAAACAGCAATAAGCCCTAAGATTCCGAGAACAAGCATCGCAATTTTGGTTGGCATATCCTGCAGAAAAACTGAAGCGATGACAATGGCTAAAGCCAGTAAATGAAAAACTCTCTCACGTTTTAATATATATTCTTTCATATTTCAAA
>CAZPQV010000006.1:58676-65172 GCA_964588705.1 uncultured Chryseobacterium sp. | reverse complement strand
GTTGCCTCTAATGCACAAATTTTGAAAAAATATTAGTGTATCCGTGGCGTTCCATTCTACACAATCTGCGAGAGACAAATCAAAAAACTCCGTGCCCTTTGTGCTTCTTCCCCGAACTCAGTGCTGCTAATATAAATCATAATCCCAAACACCACCCATTTCCCCAAAATACTTTAACTTTAAAAAAAATACACTTGTTCCAAAAGCTCGAAATTCCCGATATAAAAATCCCCATTACAGAGATTCCTCTCAAGAAAGGAATCCGCTTTTACATCAAGCGTGAAGATCTTATTCACCCCGAAATATCCGGTAATAAATATTGGAAACTATTTCACAACGTCAACACTTATCTTGATAAAAATCCTCAGAATCCATTGCTCATTTCATTTGGTGGAGCATACTCCAACCATATCTCGGCGCTTTCGGCATTAGGAAAAAATTTCGGTATAAAAACTTTGGGCATCATCCGTGGCGAAGAAATCGAATACCGTTGGAAAAACAATCCTACTTTAAGATTTGCTGCCGAAAATGGAATGCAGTTCAGGTTCGTCACCAGAGAAGATTACCGCGACAAAGAAAAACTTACTTATCGCTTTCAAAAGGAATTTCCGAGTGCTTCAATCATTCCCGAAGGCGGAACCAACCAGCTTGCAGTTGAAGGAATAAAAAATATGCTTTCTGCTGATACTCAAGAATTTGATTATATTTGCACAGCCGTTGGAACGGGAGGAACAGTTGCCGGAATATCAAAATTTGCGGCACAGCATCAGAAGATATTGGGCTTCAAAGCAGTTGATGATTCTTCATTGGATAAGAGAGTTTTAGAACTTTCAGGACGTGAAAATTTCACACTGATCGATGCGTATTTAGGAGGTTACGGTAAAATATCTGACGAAAATATCCGTTTCATAAATGATTTCAGGGCAGAGTTTGATATTCAGTTGGATCCCGTGTACACTGGAAAAATGATGATGAAGCTCCTCGCACTGATTGACATCGGATTTTTTCCGAAGAACAGAAAAATATTGGCATTTCACACCGGAGGATTGCAGGGAATTGATGGAGCCAACGAAATGCTGAGAACACAAAAACGTCCGCTTTTAGAAGTGGTTTAATAATATTTGAAGAAAAGAAAAATTAAATAATGAAAAAGACAATACTTCTTTTTACACTGTTTATTTTATCAAAGTTACATGCGCAGGGATGGAAAACTGATGACCAGTACATCCAGAAATTTGCAGCAATTGCCGTAGAAGAAATGGAAAAATATAAAATTCCGGCTTCTATAAAACTCGCTCAGGGACTGCTTGAAACCGGTGGCGGACAAAGCCGTTTGGCGCAACAGGGAAATAACCATTTCGGAATAAAGTGCAAGGAAGAATGGACCGGAAAAACCATGAAGCACACTGACGATGCACCAAACGAATGCTTCCGAGTTTACGACGATCCGAAAGAGTCTTACGAAGATCACTCCAAGTTTTTAGCTTACAGAAAATACTATGTTAATCTTTTCAAACTTGATATGAAAGATTACAAAGCTTGGGCGCACGGCCTTAAAAAAGCCGGTTACGCTACAAATCCGCGTTATGCTTATATTCTGATTGATAAAATCGAGAAACTTCGTCTTTATGAGTTTGATAATGTTTCTTCTAAAGATGTGTTTTCGATGCTTTTGGCAAGATATCCGGATTTGAAAAATGACAGAATTTTCATGGCTCAATTGGATCAGAATAAAGTAAAACCGGAACCGGTAACCATTCAGGTTCCTTATGAGCAGACCTCTTACGCAAAACAGCAGGAGAAAGTTGAGAAGATTAAATCTGATGCTGAACTTCTTCAAACCATTTTGATTAAAAATCATCCAAACGGCGGAAGAAAATTTGTAATTGTTCCTGCAGATACCGATTTATCTTTCCTTGCTAATAAATTCGGAGTTAAGGAAAGCCGTCTGATGAGTTGGAACGAACTTTCGGGAACCAAACTTCAGAGAAACGATGTGATTTTCCTTGAATCTAAAAGTTCAAAAGGAAATACAGCCACCTACAAAGCGAAAGCCGGCGAAAGTATGCACGATATCGCACAGAAATTCGGAATTAAACTTTCAACGCTTTATTCTAAAAACAGAATGTCATACGGCCAACAGCCAAAAGCAGGACAAACCATTTATCTTATCGACCGAAAACCAAGAGGATAACATTTTGCAGAAAGGCTGAATTGTGAAAAAACGAAGATGCCATTTTGCGAAAACCTTTGTTATTACTCGTTTTTTGAGTAGGAAAACCTTAAATTTGTAAACCAATTATTTTAAGCAATTTTTCTGTTCAGCGATTTTGCATTTTTACCATTTTATAAACTTAAACATGTTATACCAAAGAAGTTCAGCGCTGTTTGATGAAGCTAAAAAATATATTCCAGGAGGTGTAAATTCACCGGTTCGTGCCTTTAAATCGGTTGGCGGCGTTCCGGTTTTTATGAAATCTGCAAAAGGGGCTTATCTTACCGATGCTGACGACAGAAAATATATAGATTATATCAATTCTTGGGGTCCTGCGGTATTAGGACATACACATCCCGAGGTCTTGGAAGCCGTTCAGAAACAGGCCGAAAAGGGATTTTCTTTCGGGACGCCAACCGAATTGGAAACTGAAATCGCAAAACTCATCGTAGAAAACGTTCCGAATATCGATCAGATTAGAATGGTTTCTTCAGGAACTGAGGCATGTATGAGTGCTGTTCGCTTGGCAAGAGGTTTTACCGGAAGAGATAAAATCATTAAGTTCGAGGGCTGTTATCACGGTCATTCCGATTCGTTTCTAATTAAAGCAGGAAGTGGAGCAGCGACTTTCGGAAATCCAAATTCCCCGGGCGTTACTTCGGGGACAGCAAAAGACACTTTGCTTGCACGATATAACGATTGGGAGCAGGTGCAGGATATTTTCCGTCATAATCAAGGAGAAATTGCAGCGGTAATTATCGAACCTGTTGCCGGAAATATGGGCTGCGTTTTGCCTGAAAATAATTTCCTTCAAAACCTTAGACAGATTTGTGATGAAAACGGGACACTTCTTATTTTTGATGAGGTGATGACCGGTTTCCGTTTGGCTTTTGGCGGCGCGCAGGAAGTTTTTAACGTAAAAGCAGATTTGGTAACTTACGGTAAAGTAATCGGCGGTGGAATGCCTGTTGGTGCTTTTGCCGGAAGAAACGAAATAATGGATCATCTTGCACCAAAAGGAGCTGTTTACCAGGCAGGAACATTAAGCGGAAATCCTTTAGCCATGCGTGCCGGATTGACCACTTTGGAATTAATTAAAAATGATTCTTCGTTTTTTGAAAGAATAAATAAAACTACAGAAACGCTCGATTTCGAAATTGGAAAAATCCTGAATGAGAAAGGAATTCAGCACCGTATCAACAGAAAAGGTTCGATGATGTCGGTATTTTTCCATATCAGCAGTGTTGCGAACTTTGATGAAGCGGCAAATGCCAATCATGCGCTGTTCAATAATTTCTTCCATCATCTGCTGGCCAACGGAATTTATCTTCCGCCAAGCGGTTACGAAACCTGGTTTATTTCAGATGCGATTAAAGAAGCAGAAGTTGACAGAACCCTTGAAGTGATTAGAAATTTCAATTATTCATAAAAAGAAAATCCCGGAAATTTCCGGGATTTTTTATTTTAAATTTTAAGAGCGTTCTCCAATCCACTCGTTCATTCGTTCTTGCAGCAATTGTGGATCCATTAATGCATCCCAGCCGAAAGTCATTCCAATGAAAATGATATAAGCTGTGGATAGAATACCCAGAATAATACCAATGATGCTAAGAGTTTTACCGGCTTTTACATTGCCGTAATTCAGATATTGTCCCGGATTTGTTTGGTATAATGCTTCATCTTTATTGGCAAGATACAATCCTATTCCACCAATAATGATTCCCAATGGCCCAAAACAACAGCAGGTTATGATTGATAAAATCCCAAGAACCAGGGAAATAGTAGCATTCGGTAAGTTTTGTTGATTCATAATTTATTTTTTTGTAATTCTAAAAATAGTGTCTGTAAAAATAGGAAATAAGTATTGTCGCAGTGGTCAAAATTCCCATGGCTATCAGTATTGTAGCGTAATTTCTTTTTTTATCGATAATACTGACGATTGCAAAACCTAATAAAATTAACATGGGATAAATGGCCGGAAACAGTTGAAATGCTTCTGCAAACTTTCCGTCTAAAACCATTAGAAAGGCACGCTGCGAACCGCATCCAAAGCATTCAACGCCAAGAACAGATTTGTTGAGACAGGGAAGCATATAATCTTCTGCGGCCATACTTTTGATTTAGAATTTCAATTTTACGAAATTTTGAATTAATATAAAATTAAATTTTTCCCCGCTCATATTGATGTGGAAACGGACAATCACTTCCGGATTCAAATGCTCCACGAATGGCAATATATGGATTTCTCAAAATTTCTCTTGCAACGAAAATTAGGTCTGCCTGTTGATTCAGCAAAATCATTTCTGCCTCTTTTGGACTGGTAATCATACCAACCGCACCGGTTTTTATTTCTGCATTTTTTCTAATTTTTTCTGAGAAAGGAACCTGATAACCATTGAAAACCGAAATCTTCGCACCGTGAATATTACCACCGCTTGAAACGTCAATTAAATCTACATTTTTAGTTTTAAGTATTTTGGCAAGTTCAATACTTTCTTTTAGATTCCAGCCATTTTCGGCATATTCATCAGCCGAAATTCTTACAAAAAGAGGATGATTTTCATCTAGAACTTCATTTACAGCATCTACAACTTCCAGCAGGAAACGGCTTCTGTTTTCTAAACTTCCGCCATATTCATCCGTCCTGTTGTTGGAAAGCGGCGACAAAAACTGATGAAGCAAATATCCGTGAGCCGCATGAATTTCAACCAAATCAAACCCAGCTTTCAAAGCACGGATTGCAGCATCTTTGAAACTCTGTACCAATCCTTTTATTCCTTCAACGGACAGTTGATGAGGAGTTCTTTCACCATCTTTATAAGGGATTTCAGAGGGTGCAACGGTTTGCCAGCCTTCCTCCAGCGAAGTTTGAAGTCCGTTCCAGGTGGATGCTTTTCTTCCGGCGTGAGCGAGCTGAATTCCAATTTTGGTTTCAGAATTCTGATGGACAAAATCCACTATTTTCTTAAACGCTGCTGCTTGTTCGTCGTTCCAAATTCCTGTACATTTTGACGTGATTCTTCCTTCGGGAACTATGCCGGTTGCTTCCACAATAATCAATCCGGTTCCACCCTGAGCTCTGCTGCCGTAATGAACGAAATGAAAATCATTGGCAACACCATCATTCGCGGAGTACATACACATCGGCGACATCACCCAACGGTTTTTCAGTTCGAGGTTTCAGAATTTTATTGGTGAATAAAGCATGGTTTTTATTTTTAACTAAAGTGAGAATTAAGTTAGTAAATTTAATGAAATTAAAGTTCAAACCCTTATCAAACGATATGCGAATCGGCACATTTTTTTGTAAAACAAAAAAAACTTACCTTTACTTTCCATAATGGTTTTGGATGAATAAAGAGATCAACATAGGTTATAAATATTTCTCGAGCGCGGATGAACTGAACGACATTGAAAGAACGCTTTTCGAAAAAGCAAAAGCAGCCCGCGAAAATGCATATGCACCTTACTCTAAATTTTTAGTTGGCTGTGCTCTTCTTTTGGAAAATGGTGAAATTATCACCGGAAATAATCAGGAGAATGCGGCCTATCCATCAGGAACTTGCGCTGAAAGAGCTACAATTTTCTGGACTTCAGCTAATTTTCCGAATGAAAAAATCGTTAAACTTTTCGTGATTGGCGGTCCAAAGGATATGCCCGAAAAATCTGTAGCAACTCCGCCTTGTGGCGCGTGCAGACAGAGTATCTTGGAGTATGAAAGCAAACAGGAAAAAGAAATTGAAATCTATTTTGCATCCATGGCCGGGGAAGTTTGTAAAACAAACTCAATGCGCGATTTGCTTCCGTTTTCTTTCGACAGTTCTTATCTTTAACATTGTTTTTTCTAAAAACATCAGTACTTTCAAAAACTGACATTTGTCATATTTTTTTAAAATTCTGCTTATTTCCGTATATTCGCAACACTTTCGGAAAAGGGAATGATGTGCAAATCATCAACTGTCCCCGCAACTGTAAATCACTGTTTTTTCAGGCTCGAAGTCTGAAGAGATTTTAAATTTTCTGCAAAAAACCACTGAGAAATCGGGAAGGTGCAGAAAAGTGAAAGTCAGGAAACCTTGCTGAAAGTTTACATAACAAATGCTTTCGGAGGAAAAGCCTGATTTACTGAACGTTCCGTTCATTTATTAGACTTTAATTTTCCGATAAGCACACTTTAACCAAAATTTATCTAACATGAAGAAAAGATTAATTTTTGTTGGAGCACTGCTTGTCGTAAGTTCGCAAACCTTTGCCCAACAGGAGAAAGAAACAGAAATTGAA
>CAZPQV010000006.1:39172-58666 GCA_964588705.1 uncultured Chryseobacterium sp. | reverse complement strand
CAGTTTAGAGCCTGGAATGCTTCGTCTTCGCACGAAAGGAAGTGCCGGCGGACATAATGGAATGAAGAGCATTATCAAACATTTAGGTGGAGACACTTTTCCACGAATCCGTGTCGGTATCGGCGGCGAAAAAGATCAGGGACAGGATCTGAATGAAGTTTTGCAGCAGGTTTCCGGATTTCAGATTACCGGGAATTTTAATAATGGGCAGGAACCGAAATCTCCGAAGATCAGAGGTGGAAAAACAGCCAATGTTCTGATTCTTATTGACGGTGTTCCGATGAAAGATGTTACCGGAAATGATTATACTGCCATGGATCTAAGGTTGATGTCGGTTGAAAATGTGGAAAGTATTGAGGTGCTGAATGGTGCTTCATCGGTGCTTTACGGTTCGAATGCGACGGTCTCAGTTATCAATATTAAAACTAGAAAAACCGCACAGAAGAAAGTGGAAGGTTTGGTTTCGCTGAAGGGCGGTTCGTTTGGAACTTTTGGTCAAAGTGGAGTAGTGAGAGGAAATGTCGATGGATTTAAATATCAGGTTTCCGGTTCTAATGAAAAATCAGACGGACTTTCTTCTGCAGATGGCGAAGATTTTGAAAAGGACGGTTTCGAAAGACAGAATATTGCTGCAAATGTGGGCTATTCCAATGAAAAATTTGATGTAAACCTGAATGGAGGTTTTAATCATCATTTCTTTGATTTCGATGCAGGTGCTTTTACAGACGGAAAAGACAGAAGTGATGACAAACAGCATTATTTGGGCGGAAATGCAAGTTTCAAATATGGTAAAGGACAGGTAACTTTCAATACCAGATATTCCGGAAACGAGCGACTGATTCAGGGTTTTGCAAACAATATCTACAGTGATAATTATTTCTACGAAGGAAAAAGTTTCTTCAATGAAATTTTTAATAATTACAAAGTTTCAGACCGATTCAATTTTACAGTCGGCTTGCAGCATGAGAGCCAGAAAATGGGTTCGAAGTCACTTCCTTGGGGAGGAACGACGATGGAAGATGGTTTGAAAATGGACGATACTAAAGTTTCAAATTTTGATATTTTTGCGAATTTCAATGCGAATTACAAAGGTGTTAATTTGGATGCAGGTGCGAGAATGACTGATAATTCAAAGTTCGGAAGTCATTTTGTGTACAGCATCAATCCTTATTATTTATGGGAAATTGAGACGCTTTTTTACAAAGTTGGATATTCCTATGCGACGGCTTTTATTGCACCAACACTATATCAGAATTACGGAACATTGCCATATACTTTGCCAAATTTCGACCTGAAACCGGAAACCAATCAAACCCATGAAATTGATTTCAGCATCGGAAAAAAAGACAGAAGTATTGTGCTAAACGGAAGTTTATTCCAAAGAAAAGAAGAGGATGTCTTTGCTTATCAAACCAATCCGGATTTCACCGGAAACTTCATTAATGTGGATGAAAATAAAGTAAAAGGCTTTGAAATAGGATTGGATTATGTGATGAATGAGCAGTTCCGTTTTGGTGGAAACTTCAGCTTTGTAGAAAAAGAAAAAGAGCAAACGATGCTTCGCCAACCAAAGCAGCGTGTGAATTCCTACGTGGAATATCTTCCGTTTTCAGGAACCAGAATTGCACTTTCTCATCAGTTTGTATCGAAAAGAACCGATGCATATTGGGATAACGCCACTTTTACAGTGAAGAATGTGGATTTGGACAGTTTCAATGTTTTTAATCTTAATATCAATCAGAACATCATCATGAACCTTGATGCTTATCTGAATGTCGGAAACCTGTTCAACAAGTCTTACGTGGATGTTGCCGGCTTCACCACCAAACCGAGAAATTATATGCTTGGTTTGAATTACAAATTTTAGAAAACCATAGTTTAATTTAATGTTTGAATTCGTCGTAGGATATTTTCTTGCGGCGAATTTTTTTGGGTAAATACAGAGTGAACAGAGGTTTTGGCGGAGAACACAGAAATAATATTGCTAATAAATATCTGTAAAATCTACTAAATCTGCGTGAGTTCTTATAAAGTTAATCCTAATTTCTCCGCTTCTTTGATGACGAAAGCTCTCGCTTCTTCCTTTTCATTTTTGATTTCACCTTCAAGGATTGCTTCTTTTACTTTTTCCTTTAGGATACCGATTTCTTTTCCGGGTTGAATGTTGAACATTTGCATGATTTCCTCACCGGTTATTGGCGGTTGAAAGTTCCTAATCTGGTCTTTTTCTTCCACCTCTTTGATTTTCACTGCCACATAATCGAAATTCTTTTTAAACGATTTTTGTTTCTTTTCGTTTTTAGTGGTAATGTCTGCTTTACACAAAGTAAAAAGATCTTCCAAATCTTCTCCGGCATCAAAAAGCAGTCTTCGAAGAGCAGAATCTGAAGCGTCATCCGTAACCAACGCGATTGGTCGTGAAGAAAGTTTTACCATTTTCTGCACGTATTTCATGTCGCTTCCTAATGGAAGTTTCATTCTTTGAAACAGCGTTTTCACCATTTTCGAACCCAGAAATTCATGGCCGTGGAATGTCCAACCTGTTCCTTCAACGAATTTTTTAGTTGGTGCTTTTCCGATGTCGTGAAGCAATGCTGCCCAGCGTAACCAAAGATTATCTGTATTTTTTGAAATATTATCTACGACTTCCAAAGTATGGTAGAAATTGTCCTTGTGAGTTTGTCCGTCTACTTCCTCAATGCCTTTCAAAGCCGTAAGTTCGGGAATCAAAAGATGGAGTAATCCGGTTTCTTCCATCAGTTTTAATCCGACAGAAGGTTTATCAGAAAGCATAATTTTATTAAGCTCTACAACAATGCGCTCCTTGGAAACAATCTTTATACGCTCGGCTTCCTGTTTTATGGCTTTCAATGAGTTTTCTTCAATATCAAAATTCAATGTAGACGCAAAACGGATGGCGCGCATCATTCTCAAAGGATCGTCGGAATACGTTTGCGCCGGTTCCAGAGGTGTTCTCAAAATTTTATTCTGAAGGTCTTCCAGTCCATTGAAAGGATCAATCAGCTCACCAAAATTATCAGCTTTCAGAGAGATTGCCATCGCATTAATGGTAAAGTCACGGCGTTTTTGGTCGTCTTCCAAAGTGCCAATCTCAACTGAAGGCTTCCTTGAGTCCTCGGAATAACTCTCTTTTCTGGCACCAACAAATTCAAGTTCCAAATCATTATACTTAAACATCGCTGTGCCGTAGTTTTTGAATACCGAGACTTTTAGTTTAGGATTCAGTTCTTTCGCAATGCTTTCTGCCAGATTAATTCCGGAACTTTCAGTCACAAAGTCAATGTCTGTTGGCATTTGACGTTTCATTAGTAAATCTCTCACATAGCCGCCAATAATGTAAATGCTTTGTCCGTTCTTTTCTGCAACTTCAGAAATGATTTTGAAAAGTTTGAGGTTTTTATTTTGGTTGAGATTGATCTGCATTGTATTAAAAACTCTCGCAGATTGAGCAGATATGGCAGATTAATAATCTGTGTGATCCGCTTAATCTGCGAGAAATATTTT
Organism: uncultured Chryseobacterium sp.; assembly: GCA_964588705.1. GTDB lineage: Bacteria > Bacteroidota > Bacteroidia > Flavobacteriales > Weeksellaceae > CAZPQV01. Next base: position 55,141 of record CAZPQV010000006.1, on the reverse strand, counting down.
GCAAATATAAGAATTTGAAATTTAGATTTTATCCTTCCATCATCGTGCCTGCAGCAGCTGAAACCAGACACCAAAAAGTAATGTGCAGTGGTTTCCTGTACTTAACGTAGAACATCAAAAGTCCTGAAACTATTTTATTATATAGAATTTTTTCCATCATCTAGCATTTTCTTAATTCCGAAGATAAAAAATATTTACTCGCGTAAAACTTTAATGCGTCCGTCATTCCATACACGAATAACAGATGAGCCCGAATATTCCGAAACTGTTTCGCGGTTTTCTTCTACGGCATAGTCGACGAGACCAATGATTTCGGGATTGATATCAGAAAATTTCATTGGACTTTTATCTCCACTAAAATTGGCGGAAGTTGAAACCAAAGGTTTATTGAGCTTGGAAATCAGTTTCCTGCAGAAATCGTTTTTCACCAAACGGACTCCGATGCTACCGTCTTCTGCCAGAATTTCTTTGGGCAAACCTCTTGGATTATCGTAAACAATCGTCACAGGTTTCTCTGAAAGATCAATGATTTCCCAAGCCATTTCCGGAACATCCACCAAATCCTGAAGGCGTTTTTCACTTTCAACTAAAATGATCATTGATTTGGTTTTTTCTCTTTTTTTGATTTCAAAAATCTTGTTGATGGCTGCCACATTGGTCGCATCACAGCCAATTCCCCAAATGGTGTCAGTAGGATAGAGGATTGTGCCTCCGGATTTCAGAACTTGGAGCGCTTTTTCCATAAATTATTTCAGTTTTGGAAGATATCTTTCGATGATAATACTGAGATGGTGAAGATTGTGCCCAACGATAAGTTTCCCCAATGTTTCAACAGAGATTTCGTTTTCGTTCGCAATACCGGATTCTTTTAGCACCGAAGGATTTAAACTATTGAAAAACAGTATTGAAGACTTTCTTACAGTTTCAAATTCATCAATTAAATCTTCAAGATTTCTGTTGTTGGCAAATGAGTTGTCGGCATAAGGAACCTCGTCCCAACCCGGAAGTTCTGTTTTATCTTTTCTCGCAAAGCGGAGAGCACGGTAAACAAAAATTCGTTCTGCATCAATAAGGTGCTGAAGAAGTTCTTTTAAAGTCCATTTGCCGGTATCGTAAGCAAAATGACTCTGTTCCTCGGTGAGGTTTTTGAAAATTTCTGTGGTTCTTGCAGCTGAACTTTTCAACTTATCAATCCAATTTTCGGAATGAATAAAATCAAGGTATCGTTGGATATATTTTTCGAATTCTGTCATATTCAAATTTATAAAAAAAGAACGCACTGTGAGGTGCGCTTCTTTATTTTATCCAAAAGCTTGTTCCAAATCGGCAATCAGATCATCAATATCTTCGACCCCGACACTCAGGCGAACCAAATCGTCTGTTATTCCCAGCTCTGCACGTTTTTCGGCAGGGATGGAAGCGTGTGTCATTACGGCAGGATGATTCGCCAAAGATTCAACACCACCTAAACTTTCGGCTAAAGTGAAGACTTTAATGTTTTCCAAAAATTTAACGGCATCTGACTTTTCACCGGATTTAAATGTGAATGAAACCATTCCTCCCGGTTCTTTCATCTGTCTTTTTGCCAAATCATATTGTGGATTTGATTCTAGTCCCGGATAAAAAACTTTATCAATTTTCGGATGCTTCTCAAGGTATTTTGCAATGGCAAGTCCATTTTGGGAATGTCTCTGGATTCTTAAAGCCAATGTTTTTATTCCTCTTAGAACAAGGTATGAATCGTGAGGTCCGAGAATTCCACCGCTGGCAAACTGTATGAAATGCAGTTCTTCACCGAGTTCTTTCGTTTTGGTAATCAACGCGCCGGCAATTACGTCGGAATGACCACCAAGATATTTTGTTGCAGAATGCATTACAATGTCGGCTCCAAGTTCAATCGGTCTTTGGATATATGGCGATGCAAAAGTATTATCTACTGCCACAAGAATATTTCTTCCTTTTACAAGATCGCAAACTGCTTTAATGTCTACCAGTTTCATCAAAGGATTCGTTGGTGTTTCCAGCCAAATCAGCTTCGTTTTATCGGAGATATGCTCCTCGATTTTTGCTACATCATCAAAGTTCACAAACGTGAATTTCAGATTATATTTCGACAGAATTCTGGTAAATAAACGGTAAGATCCACCATATAAATCATCTACTGCAATGATTTCGTCACCGGGATTTAGAAGTTTCAGAACAGCATCAATCGCAGCGAGTCCGGAACCAAACGCCAAACCTCTTGCACCGCTTTCAATGCTGGCTAAAGCATCTTCCAATGCCTGTCTTGTTGGGTTTGCGCCTCTGGAATATTCGTATCCGGATTTCAGTTCGCCCGGAGTTCTCTGTGCAAATGTTGATGTAAGAAAAACCGGAACGTTCACAGAACCCGTATGTGGTTCATGCTGCTGTCCGCCGTGGATTACTTTAGTATTGAAGTTCATTTTTTTAAGATTTTATATAATAGATGGCAGGTTTCAGACTTTCCGAAAAACTGCTTTTGTCTGATGTCTTTTATTGAGTATCAGATGTCTTTTTTACATTTTTATGGCTGCTTTTATGGCAAATTCTTCGGCCATCACTTCCATCCAGTCTGCAACGTCATTTTCGCTGGTTGCGCGTTCATAAGTGTTTGCCAACGACAGTAAAATCTGGTGCAGGAACATTTTCATATCATCCACAGGCATATCTTTTGTCCATAAATCGATACGAAGCGCTTCTTTGGTTTTGTCGTCCCAAACAGCCATTACCGTTGCTTTTGTTTCCTGCGCATCAACACCGCCGTCTTCGGCTTTCCACGTCATTTTTTCAGGAATGTGGTTGTCGTCCAGTTCGACATCGAGTATGATTTGAGTTTTTCTCATTGTTTAAATTATTTATTTTAATGGAAATTTATTTCCGAATATTATTGGTTTGTTGGTTTATATCCTGACTCATTGAAAATTTCAGTAGCATTCATTTTCATAAAATCCTCAAGTTTGGTATCGGGATGTTTTTCGTAAAAAGCTCTGCATATTTGCCATCCAATAAAAATACCGATTTGCGGCGAAGATTCGTTATCAATTTGTGTATAAAACTTTGAGAATGGTCCGGGCTCCACGAAACGGCGTGCCAATTGCGGATCATCGCTGAAAACCATATTGTTTTCTACAAAAAAGTTCCAAATATGTTCTTCGTATGCTTTTGCCCATTCGTATTGCTTGGCTGAATAATTTATTTTCAGATGGTCGGCAGTATTTGGAAGGAAAGCATCCTGCAAGGTCATCAGTTTACCATAATACACCATCAAATCAATAAATTTTTGATGATCGTCTCCGTAAGGAACCAAGTTTTCAGTAATAACTTCAGACACTTTAGGAACAATGTTCTCAGGATTCATGCTTTCCTGAATATATAAATCGAGACCTTTGTAATGTGGATTTCCTTTACCCATAAATCCACTTATATCTATAAAAAAGTAGTTATCCACCGGTTGAAGAAAAACAGGATCCTGGGCCATCTGCAAAGCAGAAGAAAACAGAAAAACCTTGGGCGTTTTGAAATTAGGATAGTAATGCTTTACCCTTGTGAAAAGTTGTGAAAGCTCGTTTGTAAGCTGATTGTAATTGATTTTTGCAACAGCATCCTTATAAATTTTGATTTCGGCAGTGTCGTTTTTTCTTTTCAGAAAATCTTCATCGGAAACTGTTCCCTGAAACCAAGGATATTTAGTTTTAAAAGTTTCTAAACTGATGTTTTCATTATAAAATTCCTTTGAAATATCCTCCACAATTACTTTCTCAGAAGGGGATTTGATTTCAGTTTTCCACAGCTCTTCAGTTTCTTTTTTGCAAGAAAAAAAACTAAAACTTAACAGGATGAAAAAAAATAAATTGGAGAATCTACTCATGCATGAAAATATGAGCAAAGATAACCATTTTTAAATTTTATAAACATGTTGACTTAATCTTAAAGTGCTAAATTTTATGGATATTTGTAGGGTGATGTATGTCGTAAATTTATTTTACGATAGTATTAAGTATTAGCTAAAAAAAATAGAGAAAATGGAAATTGTAAGGGTTGGAGAAAGTTTTTTTGTAAAGTTTAAATTACCGGTGGAATCATCTGAATTTTTAGAAACAAGTTTCAGATCGTTTTTAGAAAAACCCGAACAATACCGACGCGAATTTTTGCAGAATAATGCACCCGGAAAAATGGAAGGCTATTCTTATATGGGTCAAACCGACAGTCGGAATCAGTCTTCGAAAGATTTGCTTCACAGTTTTGTTTTGTCCGATTCCTACGGATTTGATTTTTTTTTTGATTTGTTTCAAAATTTTTTAGATGTTCAATGGGAGCCCTTAACATCCAAAGTAAGGGAGCTTGAAAGGAAGTTATTAAGTTATTTGGGTTTTACCAAGTTTGATGGTTTGTACAATGAACATATCGATTATTTACTGTCATGTAATTATTATCCTGCAGTAAATAATGCCAAAATTGATCAGAACTACAGACTATTTTCGCATAAAGATATATCTCTTTTTACAACTTTTGTTTTTGGAAACCGAAAGGGATTTAGCTATGATTATAACGGGAGTTTTCTCCCTTTAGACAGTGTTACTGAAGTAATAATTTTCCCGGGCTATTTTCTTGAGTTTATTTCCCAAGGAGCGATTAAAGCTTTAGAACATCGAGTTGAGCTTATAGATCAGACCAAAGAAAGATTTTCCTTTGCTTTTTTCTCAATTCCTGCACCCCAAAAAGATTTTTCAAAGTTTGGGATATCGGTTGTTTCAGAAGATTATTACGAAAGTTATCTTTCACTTTTTTAGAAAATAAATTTATTTCTTTTCGTACATTTTAGTTATTTTTACGAAAGTACTTTAATTAATAGAATAGTAAATGCAGACAAACAAAGTAATAGATTATATAGTAAACTGGCTGAAAGATTATGCGCAGAAAGCCGGGGCCAAAGGTTATATCATTGGGGTTTCCGGTGGTGTTGATTCAGGTGTAGCTTCTGCACTTTGTGCAATGACCGGTTTGGATTTGCTGATGCTCGAAATGCCAATTCGACAGAAACAGGATGAAGTGAACCGTGCTTGGGAACATATGAACGATATCACTGCAAGATTCCCGAATGCTAAGGCAATGACGGTGAATCTGACGCCAGCTTTCGAAGAGCTTTATAAGGAATTTGATGTTGAAGATGACCTTCATCCTAATGAAAAATTGGCGTTTGCCAACACAAGATCGAGATTGAGAATGTTGACGCTGTATTATTACGGCCAGGTGAATGGACTTTTAGTTTGTGGAACCGGAAATAAAGTGGAAGATTTTGGTATCGGATTTTTCACGAAATATGGCGATGGTGGCGTAGATGTTTCACCCATTGCAGATCTTTACAAAACAGAAGTTTATGAGTTGGCTCGTGCGTTGAATTTGGTAGAATCCATTCAGAATGCAATTCCAACAGACGGACTTTGGGATGTTGAAAGGACCGATGAGCAGCAGATTGGCGCAACCTATCCTGAACTGGAAAAAATTCAGAAAGAGTGGGGAACAAAAACCGAAGCCGATTATGAAGGCCGCGATTTGGAGGTTTTTAAAATTTTCAGCCGAATGAACAGGGCTGCACAACATAAGATCAATCCAATTCCGGTGGCAGATATCCCGGAGGAGTGGAGGAGTTGAGTGTTTAAGTAGATTATTTGGTAATTAAGTTTTTTGAAATGAATTCTAATAAAAGAAAGCTCTTCATGCTGTTTTTCATCGGCGCGCTGGCAGGAATGTTTGCGATGTATGTTTTCAGTAATTATAAAATTGAAAAGAAGCAGGATGAAGCGCCTTATCTGACAACGAAAAATGAGAAAACGGGCAGTTCGAATTCAGATATTAACATGGATAGAGGAAGTTTTCAGAACGTATCCTCATCTGAAATCGATGAACTTACAAAAGAGGAAGTTGTTATTGATTACGTGAAAGCAAACGGTGGACTTCCGGAATATTACATTACTAAATCTGAAGCGAGAAATGAAGGATGGGTCCCTAATAAAGGAAATCTTTGTGATGTTTTACCTGGAAAAGCTATTGGTGGTGACCGTTTTTCAAACCGTGAAAAAAAGCTTCCGAAAGGAGACCAATATTTTGAAGCCGATGTAAATTACAATTGCGGCCATCGCGGTGCCGACAGAATTGTTTACACCAAAAACGGTGAAGTTTGGCTGACACATAACCATTATAAAAGTTTTGAAAAACAGTAAAGAAGTTCATTTTAGTTCAAAAGTTCAAAACGTAAATGATAATTCAAACGAAATTCATAATTGAACCATTAGAACCAATTTAAACAATATTGAACTTTAACATAATTAATTGAATATGAAAGAAGTATATATTGATTTTACGGAAATTGGAGATTTTGAAGATTTCTACACTCAACTGAAATCAAAGCTGGAACTGCCGGAATATTTCGGTGATAACCTTGATGCACTTTGGGACAGTCTTACCGGTTTTGTTGAGCTGCCGTTGCACATCGAATTTGTGAATATGAGTGTTGACCAGTTAGAAACTTTTGAGGATCTTCTCACAACACTGGAAGATGCCGAGGACGAACTCGAAGAATTTTCGTTCGCCTACTATCTCGAACAGTATGAAGATGAAGAATAAAAAAACACCGGAAAGTTCCGGTGTTTGCTTTTTTTAATAGTAATAAGTAATTATCTTGATGCAACAAATACTTTTATCGGTAAAATGTAAACCTGAGAAAGTCTCTGAGGATTATCGAATTTATAAACCAAATCGTTCATCACGTCTTTCAGTTCTTCGCTTACATATTTGCAGTCGCCGTTTACCTGTACTTTATTAATTTTCCCGTTTTCAGCAACTTCAAATTTTACTTCACTGTTAATTTCACCTTCAGTAAGGTTTGGGTTTGTGAAATCAAAATTCTGAACCAATAGATTTCTCAGTTCGCTGAATCCGTCGTTAGAATTTATCTTTACTTCTTTAATCACGTTCTTTTGCTGTGCACTTACACTGTTGATCAGTCCTGCACAAGCCATTACTCCCAAAACTCCTAATATTCTTACCATATTTTTCATAATGTCTGCAGTTTTTAAATTAATTAATAAATGATTTTACTACTGTTTTAGTAATTTATGAATCAAAGTAAAGTATTTCATTTTAAATTAACAAATAATTCATATTAAGTTAACATTAAATTTTTGGGTTTATGATTTTTATTAGTTATTCAATAATTTAATATTAGAATAAAAGTAATGATTTTAGTGATTTAAGTAATTGGTAATAAGATAGTTGATAAAAGTATCTGATTACTAAAAATAGAAAAGCACCGGAAATTAATCCGATGCTTTTTCTTTGATATGAATGATTATGTTAACTGAATGTTACAAACCAGCCCAAGTTCCAGCCCAAGATGGTTTTGCTGATCCGTTTCCTGCTCCGGTTGCATTTGTGTTTACTGTATAAGTATCAGCTGCCACAGCAATTGAAGTTCCGTCTGATTTCTTAGCAGAAGCTTCTTTTGGTACGTTTACAAACTTAACGTTAGTAATTTTTTTAGCTCCAAGGAAGTAGTTAACTGTAGCGTCGTGCTCCATGTTAATTCCTGTTTTCCAAGAATCAAGAACTACGTTATCGATAGTAGCGTAAGTACCAACTCTTAGTTTCATACCATCAGATTCTCCACTGTCAGAACCAATAAATGTTGCGTTCTTAATGGTAGGGTTAGATCTTGGAGAAGCGTCGTTGTTGTTAGAGTTGTTATCTGCTTCAATACCTCTGTTACCAACACCGTTTGCTCTTCTCTTAGTATAAACGTTAGTTGCAGTACCGTTCCAACCTTCGGTCCAGTCGAAAGCATCATCTTCGTTTCCTACAGATACGATGTTTGATACATTAACTGTTCCACCGAAAAATTCGATACCGTCATCAGATCCGTTGATTAATGCTACGTTATCAATTTTAGTACCGTTACCAACTCCGAAAAGAGAAAGTCCGTTGAATTCTTTATCAGCTGTAAAGATTGCTCCTGCGTTTTCGATTCTTACATAAGTTAAAGATCCTGAGTTATCAGCAGCACTTGTTCCACCGTACTGTGCACCGCCAACTTCAGCAGTTGCAGGGAAGCTCTTGTTGATCGGAGCTCTACCACAGATTACAATTCCACCCCATGCTCCCGGAGTAGCGTTAGCTGAGGTGAAAACTACAGGGTTTGTTGCGGTACCGTTTGCGAAGATTTGTCCTCCCTGCTCTACAGTAACGTAAGCAGAAGTTCCACCTGTTGCGTTAAGTTTTGTTCCTGCAGGAATTACAAGTTTACCACCGTCTTTTACAACTACCGCACCTGTGATTGTATATACTTTAGCTGCATCAAGAGTTACAGTTTCACCTGATTTTACTTCACCTTTAAAGTTTGCCGGGTCACCTGCAATACCAACTGGTTTTGGAGCTACGATTGGATCGTCATCATTGCTGCTGCAAGATTGAAATGCAAAACCTGATGATAATAATAGAGCCGCTGCCCACACTTTGATTTGATTCTTTTTCATAATACTTTCTGTTAATTTAGATTACTATTTATTTCTTAATTTAATTTTTCTTAGAATTCATAGGAAACGCCTGCTCCTAATGTGATGCCTTGTTTGTATTCCTTCACAGTAAGATCACCAACCGTGTTTGCCTGTACTCTTTTGAAAGTTGGATCGAGAAGGTTTTTACCTGTAAGCGACACTCCGATTCCGTTTCCAAATTTGAATCTCGCTACAGCATCCATTACATGTATTGCTTTATCTACGATGTTACCTCTTTGCTCGTATCCTAATGAATAAACATTATCGGAGATGTAAGCATAAGACGCTACTAAATCGAAGGTGTTGTTCTGTCCGAATTTATGCTCAAAACCAAGGTTAGCGTTGGCAAGGAAATCGGAAGCACCGGTCATTTTATCTTTATCTTTTATAAAGTCTGCAGTTACAGATCTGTTTTCAGTTACTACCTTTTCTCTGTCAAGTTCCTGGCTTGTATTCAGGTAAGTTGCGTTAAGGAAAGTGTAGATTCTTGAGTTATCGAATTTGTAAAGGTCTTTTCTCATTTCAAACTCAACCCCGTATACCATTCCTGTATCTCCAACGTTTGCGAAAGAGGTGGTGTTTGCTGAAGATGATGCTGTGATTCTTGCAATTGGGTTTTGAATATATTTTCCGAAAGCTGTTACAGAAACCAGTTCATTACGGTTCGGGAACCATTCCCATTTTAAATCTGCATTATAGTTATCCGACGGATAAATATCAACGTTACCGTAGCTTAGTTCATCAATTTCTTCATATTCATACGGTGCAACTTCAAGAAGTAGAGGCGTAGTGTATGTTTTGGAAGCTGAGAATCTCACGTTGTTCTTGTCGTTCACTGCATATTTTAGGTTTAATGCAGGAAGGAACTTAGAGTATTTTTTATGTACAGATCCTCCTTCAGAGAAAATTGCTGTGTTGTAAGTGATTTTCTGATCAAGATTATCGTATCTCACGCCTAACTGTCCTGTTAATTTGTCACTGAATTTATAATCAATATTCACAAATCCGGCGTTGTTTAGAACTTCAGATTGGTAGAACTGAGGAATTAATGCCGTTTCAGGGTTAAATCTGATATCCCCGCGGAACGTTACAATATCGAAAAACGCACCGGTCTGGTAATTACCAATATTGAAGAAAGAGTCGTAATTATTAGGATCTACGTAATAAGTAAATGGCGCAAGATTTACTCTGAAGTTGTATTGTGTAGCTCTAAAATCACTGTCTTTATATCTTCCGTTGTACCCGAAAGTAACTTTTGCATCATCGTTCAGCTGATAATCTGCATAAATATTTCCAACATAGTCGTTTTCAATAAGTTTATCGAAATATCTGTGGTTTGCACCCGGGTTAGAGCTCGCAAAATAATTCAGTCCTGATGCCGCATCGTAAACAGTAGCATTTTGCTGTCTGTCCGGTCTCTTACTTTCAAGTCTGTTGAAGCCAACATTCCAGTAAAGTTTCAAAGGCTCCGTAATGGTGTGCTCACCACGAAGCTGATTGATGAATAAATCATTTACTTTATTCGATGCTCTTCTAAGCATTGTATATCCAACCTCTCTGCTTTGGTTATCAAGATAGTTTCTGTCGAAACCTTCGTAATGTCCAAGTTTTTGATCGGTTGTATGAATATAGTTTGTGGTAAAATTTAAGGTATGATTACCGTTAATTCTGTAATTAAGGTTTAGCAATCCGGTTGTGTTGGTTGCATAGCCGAATTCTTCTGCATTGTCGTAAAGACGAAGGATAGATCCGTGAGCGTCATACGAACCTCCGGAAATTCCTTTCAGGTAGCTGTAGTCGTTTTCAAATGAACCAAATCCGAAAATGCTTAGTCTTCCACTGCTTCCAACATTAAAAGTTCTACCGAAGTCAATTCCTAATGATGAATTGATAGGTGTGAAAACTTCTTTGTTGGCTGTAGATGTAGTAAATGCAAATCCGTTATTAACAACAGAAGCATTTTTTGGTTTATTCAGCTGTTTGAATCCGAAATAATCGATTCCGTCCTGAAGATAGAAATGATCTTTCTTTATAGCATTCATATTTACTGAAGAACCCAAGCTTACCTTGAAATATGGCTTCCCTGTATATACTTTAGAAACAATGTCAACGTTTGCACCCGACATATCTCCCCACATTTTAGGGTTGTAAACTTTTTCAAGACCAACGAAATCAATCATATCAGTCTTTATAATGCTTAGGTCTATGTTTTTGTAAACCGGATCGTTCGATGGAATCGGAAGACCGTTCATGGTTGTAGAGTTACTTCTGTCTCCAAGCCCACGGATAAAAACCTGTCCGCTTCCTTCCTGTTTCTGTGCACCGGTTGCTTTAGTTACGGCTACCGAAACATCACCAACACCCTGTTTTTCCAACTGTGCTGATCCAACTCTTTCAATAACTTCTACGGATCTTCTTTGTAATGAGATTATGTTACTTTCGGCACCTTTTCTCATGGTTCCCTGTATTGTAACACCTTCTATACGCTTCTCTTTTTTAATGGTATCATTTCCTGATTCTTGAGCGTAAATTACTGTAGTTGAGGTTGTTAAAAATAACGCAGCAATACTTACTTTGCTTAATTTCATTTTCTGTTCTTGTATGATTTCAATTTCGATGCAAAGAAAAGGAGGATTAACATCAGGAGTGGTTTAGCTATCTTTAATTAATCTTTAATAAAACTTTAATTAAGATGAACCTATGTTAAATTTGTATGAACAATTACCTTCTGAAGTACTACATCATATAAATTAAGTAAATTTGATGTTTGAAAAGGCAATAGAAAGTAACTATGAACCAGAAGAAGATTCTTTTGATTGATGATGAACACGATATTCTAGAAATCCTTTCCTATAATCTGGAGAAAGAAGGATATCAGGTTTACACCTCAGATAACGGGAACGAAGGAATAGAAAAAGCGAAGGAAATTCTCCCGGATTTAATCCTTCTTGATGTAATGATGCCGGAAAAAGACGGTATAGAAACTTGTCAGGATCTTAGAAAGATTAAAGAGCTTCAAAAAACGCTCATCGTATTTCTGTCGGCGAGAGGAGAGGAGTTTTCTCAGTTGGCAGGATATCAGGCTGGTGCCAACGATTATGTGGTGAAAGTTATAAAGCCGAAAATTCTTATTTCCAAAATCAATGCACTGCTTCAGCTTACCAATAAGGTAGAAGATGGCGCACAGGTGCTTGAAGTCGGCGATCTTGTAATCGATAAAAACAACTTTAGAGTTACCAAAAACGGGCAGGTTTTCTTGCTGCCAAAAAAAGAATTCGATTTACTGCATCTTTTAGCATCCAATACACAGAAAGTTTTCAAAAGGGAAGAAATTCTTGAGAGAGTTTGGGGCAACGATGTAATTGTTGGCGAAAGAACTATCGACGTACACATCCGAAGACTGCGCGAAAAACTGGGCGACGATTCAATACAGACTTTAAAAGGTATTGGTTACAAATTAGTTGTGTAACTTTGCCTAATGAAATTTAACAGACTTTCGTTTGTTGCAGCACTGTTTATGACGGCCGCCATTGCCGTTATTGTTGTTGCGTTCGATTACTCCAAATCTATAGACCGCAAAGCCGTAAATACGGATGTACTTTTTGCACTAAGTGTTCTCCTCATTTTTCTTACCATTTATTTTGCCGTTGGCTATCTTTTTCACTATTACGGAAGAAGGGAAATCAAGAAAATGGCGACCGAACTTCCGAAGGATTTTTTCGATTCTGAAAATGCAGGTTTCAAAGAACTTTCCGAAACACTTACCCGAAGTGCGTCCGAAATCGATATGATTAAAGAGATGGAATCTTTTCGTAAAGAGTATATCGGAAATGTTTCGCACGAGCTGAAAACACCATTATTTTCAATTCAGGGATACATTGAAACCCTTCGCGACGGCGGTGTCGAAAACCTTAATATTCGCGATAAATATCTCGACAGAATTGGGACATCTGTGGAACGCCTTATTAATATTGTGAATGATCTGGATATGATCAACCGTTTCGAATCAGGAGAACTAAAACTGAATCTTACCAAATTCGACATCAATCTTTTAATCAAAGAAATTTTGGAAATGCTCGATCTCGAGGCAGAGGACCGAAATGCTACTTTAAACCTCAATACTTTGCAGCCGCAGACATTTGTTTACGCCGATAAACAGAAAATTGCACAGGTGCTGATCAATCTTATTTCTAATGCTATACATTACACCAACAGACAGCAGGCGCAGATTTCCGTAAGTACCAATGTTCTGAAAAACAAAGTACTCATCGAAGTTGCAGATAATGGTATGGGAATAAAACCGGAGGCATTGCCAAGAATTTTTGAGCGTTTCTATCGTGTAGAATCCAGCCGAAACAGAAGAGAGGGAGGTTCCGGTCTTGGTTTATCTATCGTAAAACATATTCTTGAAGCTCATAACGAAAACATCAGCGTAGAAAGTGTGTATCTCGAAGGCACAAAATTCAGTTTCTTTTTGGAAAGTGCTCCCGAAGCGAGGGCGAAAATTTAGCAAAATCTTTTTGAAATAAAAACTTTAAAATATCTTATCAAGATTTTGCAATTATTATATCTTTGTAACCGAATCTAAGAAATCTAGTAATCTAAAAAAGTTAGTCTTAAAAAGGTATGGTTTATAAAATCCGTGTTATTTTAGACACTAAAGAAGATATCTTCCGCGATATCGAGATTAAAGAAAAACAAACACTTTGGAACCTGCATTTGGGTATTAAAAGTGCGTTCAGTCTTCAGGGAGACGAACTTTCTGCATTTAATCTGATGGAAGACGACGGAACGGTTTACAAAAGTGTTCCGCTGGAAGATATGAGTGATGAAGGTGACGGCGAGATTATGTCGGATGTTTACATTATGGAGGCCTTTGAAACCAAAGGAGACAAAGCTCAGTTCCAGTACGGATTGCTTGACCTTTGGGAGTTCTTCTGCGAACTGATTGAAGTTGTTGATGAGAAACCTGCCGTTAATTATCCGATTACAGTTTTCAGATTTGGAAATGTTCCGTTGAAAGCCCCGGGAAAAAGTGGTGGCGCAAGAGGTAAACGTTCCGTAATGCCGTTGATGGATGATGAAGATGATGAATTTGGTTTTGATGACGATTTTGAAAGCGGAGACTTCTCGGATGAAGACGAAACTTTTGATGATGAAGAAACGGCAGACTATGCCGATGACGTTTTTGATGACGATGAAGATTAGAAAAATTTAAATTAAATACAGAGTCCTGATTCTTGTCAGGGCTTTTTTTATGCCTTAATTCTTTTTTAAATCACTATTTTTGTAAAAATATTCATTATGAAAAAGATTATTCTTTTGGCAGTTTTATCTTTAGGAATTCTGTCCTGTACAACTCAGAAAACACCGAAAACTATGGAGCACCCAAGTTCGTGGAAACATACCACCAATATTTATGAAGTAAACGTAAGGCAATACACTCCGGAAGGAACCTTCCGCGCCTTCGAAAAACATATGCCGAGACTGAAAGAAATGGGCGTGAAAACATTATGGTTCATGCCAATTACACCAATCGCACAGAAAAACAAAAAAGGAACGATGGGAAGTCAGTATGCAGCGGCAGATTACACTTCGATCAACCCGGAATTCGGAACGATGGAAGACTTCAAACATATGGTGAATGAAGCTCATAAATTAGGTTTCAAAGTGATCATAGATTGGGTTGCGAATCATACCGGCTGGGATCATACCTGGACAAAAACCAATCCGGAATACTATCTGATTGATCCAAAAACCAATGATTTCCAAATTGCTTCGGGGATGGATGATATTATCGAACTCGATTATTCAAACCCTGCTTTAAGAAAAGCCATGATTGATGCAATGAAATTTTGGGTTCGAGAAGCGAATATCGACGGATTCCGTTGTGACCTTGCAGCTTGGGTTGAAGTAGATTTCTGGGCAGAAGCAAGACCTCAGGTTGATGCGTTAAAACCATTGTTCTGGCTTGGAGAATTTGATGAAATTGAAAATCCGGAATATGGAAAAGTGTTTGATGCGAGTTACATTTGGTCTTGGATGCATAAAACCAGAGAGTTCAACGAAGGAAAAGCATCATTTGCTGATTTAAAAAATCTTCTTCACAAATATTCCGACATCGGTGACGGATCTATGAGAGCTTGGTTCACGTCCAATCACGACGAAAATACCTGGAACGGAACAGAATATGAAAAATATGGTGTTTTTGCAAAACCTTTGGCTGTATTTTCAATCACTTGGAATGGTGTTCCGTTAATTTATAATGGACAGGAATTACCTTTAAAAACGAAACGTTTGGAGTTCTTCGAAAAAGACCCGATTCCATGGGCCGGAAAAAACGAACTTCATGATTTTTACAAAACATTATTGAATCTGAAATCAGCCAATCCTGCATTACGAGGCGGCGATCCAGCAGTAACCACTTATCTTTTGAAAACTACTGCTGATGATAAAGTAATGGCTTACGTTCGTAAAAACGGAAATAATGAAGTGCTTACCGTTCTTAATTTTTCAAAGGAACCGGTGAGTTTCCAAATTACAGACGACCACCTGAACGGAAAATTTTTCGATGCTTTTACCGGAAGCACAAGAAATTTCACCCAGGATAAAGGGTTTAACCTTCCTGTTTCAGGATATGCCGTGTTCAAAAAGTAATGATCTTTTAATAGGTTAAAACCAATTGTGCATTTAGGATTTTTTGAAACGCAAAGATTTTTAATGATTTATTTAATCTTTTAGCTAGCAAAGCTGACGAATAAATTTGTCGTGAAGCATTCGCTTTGTCAAATTCGCTAGCGAATTATTCCTTTGCTCTCTAAAAATTTTAGATTGAATTTGGAAACTTTGTGTTTTAAATTTATAAAGAATTTGTTACTAGATAATTACATTAAATTTGTTTATTGTATCCTAAATGCACAACTGGTTAAGTTAAAGTAAAGTCGGATGAAAGTCCGGCTTTTTTGTTAACTTTAAGTTTGCTGAAATAAGAAAAAATGGAATTAATGAAATCCGAGCTCGTCACCACCGTTAAAACCCGCATCACGGAAAAAATCTCTCATTTAGAAAATTTAATCTCCCAAACCAGAGAATCCAATACCGAGACGAAAAGTTCTATGGGCGATAAATACGAAACCGGCAGAGAAATGGTGCAGCAGGAAATCAATAATCTTCAGCGTCAGTTGAACGAAACTTTTCAGCAGCAGGAATCTGTAAAAAGACTCAACGGTCATGAATGTCAGAACGTAGACTTTGGAGCTTTGGTTGAAACAAATATTGGTTTGTTTTACATTTCCACCGCAGTTGGAGAAATAAAAATGAATGGCAAAAAAATCATTACGGTTTCACCGGAATCACCTTTGGCCAAAGCAATGCATGGCAAGAAAGCAGGCGAAGAATT
>CAZPQV010000006.1:9477-39162 GCA_964588705.1 uncultured Chryseobacterium sp. | reverse complement strand
TTCATTGTTAATAACTTAAAGCAAACCATCCGACAAGTTTGGTGAAAATTCCCTTATTTTGTAAATACCATTTAATCAGTATTTAACCGCCAATATTCATTCAAAATGCAAAATTATCTCGATTTACTTCAGCATATTTTAGACAACGGAACCGATAAAACCGACCGTACAGGAACGGGAACACGTAGTGTTTTTGGATATCAGTTGCGTTACGATTTATCAAAAGGTTTTCCATTAGTAACGACCAAAAAAACCCATTTAAAATCAATTATTTACGAACTACTTTGGTTCCTGAAAGGTGATACCAACATCAAGTATCTCACCGATAACGGCGTAAGCATCTGGAATGAATGGGCGGATGACAATGGTGATCTTGGGCCAGTCTACGGCGCACAATGGAGAAGTTGGAGAGGAGCGGATAATAAAGTGATTGATCAGATTTCACAGGTGTTAGAGCAGATCAAAACCAATCCGGATTCCCGCCGATTAATTGTTTCTGCTTGGAACGCTGCTGAAATTCCAAATATGGCGTTAGCGCCTTGTCACACAATGTTTCAGTTTTACGTGGCAGATGGAAAACTGTCGCTTCAACTTTATCAAAGAAGTGCAGATGTATTTCTGGGCGTTCCGTTCAACATTGCGAGTTATGCGTTGTTGTGCATGATGGTGGCTCAGGTTTGCGGTTTGGAAGTGGGGGATTATGTGCACACGTTTGGCGATGTTCATATTTACAATAATCATTTTGAGCAGGTCAACCGCCAGTTACAGCGTGATCCAAGACCGTTGCCGACGATGAAAATCAATCCGGAAGTGAAGGATTTATTCGTCTTCGATTTTGAAGATTTTACGTTAGAAAACTACGATCCACATCCGGGAATTAAAGCGCCGGTTGCCATTTAAGAATAGCAAAAGTGAAGGTTGAACTTCACTTTTTTTGTAACTATTTATCTCAAAAAACTACAAATGTTATAATGAAACACCTTAAAATACATATTGAAGAAAGCGCCGATGCTAAAAAACTGAAAGAAATTCTGTTGCAGATAAAAGGCGTGAAATCAGCTGAGATAATTGATAAAGATAATCCGGAAAGTGAACTGAAAAAGGCCTTCAACAAAAGTAAAGAACAACTTAAGAAAGGCGAATACGAAAATATTGTTAATGATATTTTTGACATTCTGATGAATCCAAAATCTAAATAGAGTAAAATTGTAATATGAAAAAGATTATTGTTTCTATGGCTCTTTTGGGAGCTTTTTTTACTGGAAATATTTTTGCACAAACCGAAACTTCCGGCAGAGAAGTCGTTTATCGTGCCACCCATACCAAAACAACTGAACTGAAGCATACCAAACTGAAAGTCAATTTCGATTATCAGAAAGAGCAGATGAACGGCGAAGCGTGGATCTCGGCATCGCCCTATTTCTATCCGTCAGATTCGTTGGTGCTGAATGCCAAAGCAATGTTAATTCACGAAGTGGCTTTAGAAAAAAGCGGTGCGAAAACACCATTGAAATACGATTATAAAAACGATATTCTGAACATTAATCTTGATAAAACCTACAACAGAAATCAGGATTATACGGTTTATATTAAATATACTGCACGGCCAAACGAATACAAAGGAAAAGGAAGCGCGGCCATTTCCGATGCCAAAGGACTTTACTTCATCAACGCTCAGGGAACGGATCCGAGTAAACCAACCCAAATATGGACTCAGGGTGAAACCGAAGCGTCATCCGTTTGGTTTCCGACCATTGATAAACCGAATATGAAAACCACTCAGGAAATCTATATGACGGTTCCTGATAAATATGTTACGTTGTCTAACGGTGTATTAAAATCTTCTACAAAAGAAGCCAATAATCTGCGTACTGACCATTGGGTTTTAGATAAGAAACATGCACCTTATTTGTTTTTTATGGGTGTTGGAGATTATGCCATTGTAAAAGATAAATGGAGAAACATTCCGGTGGATTATTATGTCGAAAAGGAATACGAACCGGTTGCAAAACAGATTTTCGGGAATACGCCGGAGATGTTGGAATTCTTCTCAAAAATTCTGAATTACGATTACGCCTGGAATAAATACCATCAAATGACTGCAAGGGATTATGTTTCAGGAGCGATGGAAAATTCAACCGCGGTGCTGCATTCAGATATGGCGCAACAGAAAGCGGGCGCTCTGATTGATGAAAATATCTGGGAAGATGTTATCGCACACGAAGCCTTTCACCATTGGTTTGGAAACATTGTAACCACGGAAAGCTGGAGCAACCTCACGGTGAATGAATCTTTTGCCAATTATTCCGAATACCTTTGGAATGAGTATAAATACGGAAAAGATTACGCCGATTACGGTCTGAAAAAAGCGTTGGATTCGTATTTTCGCGATCCGCAATTGGTTTCGAGGGATTTGGTGAGATTCAATTATCATTCACGTGAAGATATGTTCGATGCGGTTTCTTACAACAAAGGTGGTGGAATCCTGCACATGCTTAGAAATTATCTTGGTGATGAAGCGTTTTTCGGAGGTTTGAATCTTTATTTAAAACAAAATGAATACGGAACCGGAGAAGCACATCAGGTGCGATTGGCTTTGGAAAAAGTTTCCGGTAAAGATCTGAACTGGTTTTTCAATCAGTGGTTTTTTGGAAAAGGACATCCGAAAGTAGGCTATACGACAACCTATGAACCGGTGAAAAAACAGATTATCATCTCATTAAGTCAACAGCAGATTGGTGATTATTTTGAGTTTCCTTTGGCTATCGATATTTATGAAAACGGAAAACCGACTAGAAAAAATGTTTGGGTAAATGCTAAAGTCAGAAACGAATTTTCGTTTCCGGTAAGTAAAAATCCGGATTTTATCAATATTAATGCAGACGGACTTTTGGTTGGCGAAATTTTGGAAAATAAAACTCCGGAGCAATATTTTACACAATATACCAATTCAAAGGAATACTTAAGCAGGTTCAAAGCGATTGAAGATGCTGCGAAAAATAATACCCATACTTCATCGCTAAAAACTTTGGTTGCAGCGCTGAAAGATTCCAATTTCAGGTTGAGAATTGAGGCGTTGAAAGGTTTGGATTTATCAAAAACCGACCACGCGAAAGCAGCTTTGGCAGAAGTTGAAAAAATGGCCTCAAACGATCCAAAAACTTTAGTTCAGGGAGCGGCGATTGCCGCATTGGCAAAGACTAAAAATGCAAAATATGTTTCACTTTATGAAAACGGACTGAATGCGCTTTCCAATTCTGTAAAAGGGAATTCATTGGGAGCATTGGCACAGCTCGATCCGAAAAGAGTCATTGCTTTGGCCGATAAAGTTGACCTTGATAATGCGAGTGAAGATTTAATGAACATTCTTCTTCCGCATATTGTAAACAACAAAATCGAAGCTCAAATGCCGGCGATTGCAACAACAGTGGCGTTTTATCCTTTCATCAAGTTTCAGGATCCGGTTTTGGGAGATTCTGCGGAGAAAGGTTATAACTGGATTATGAGTTCGGATAATCTTAAAGCGACAGCCAATGTCACGAAAGTGCTCACTCAGGTGAAAAAGGAGCTGGACAACAATCCGCAGGCAAAGATGATGATCGTCAATATGCTTCGGGACGGACTTTCCAAAAAAGTGGAAGCATTGAGAGAAAATCCGTCAAGCGCATCGCTTAATCAGCAGGTGGATTTGATTAATAAAGTGATAGATACTTACAGATAAAATTTAAACAAAAATTTAATTTCGTATAATGCGGGGGTTTTTCCTCGGCATTTTTTTCTAATTTTGACTAAAATTTAGCATTTATGAAATTTGGTATAGAAGCAGCAAGTTTTTACGTTCCTTCGCTTTATTTAGAAATTAAAGATTTAGCAGAAAAAAGAAATATAGAACCGGCAAAACTGGAGAAAGGTCTTGGTTTACATAAAATGGCTTTTCCGGATGTGCACGAAGATACCGCGACTTTTGCTGCCGAAGCGTTGTTGAAACTGATTAGAGATTACAATATCAATCCCATAGAAATTTCACGTATTTATCTTGGAACTGAAAGTGCACTTGATGCTGCGAAACCAACTGCAACTTATGCCATGCAAATGGTAGAGTCGGTTTTGAGTGAAGATTTTGGCGCCAGAGTTTTTAAAAACTGTGATGTCGTAGATATGACGTTTGCCTGTGTTGGAGCAGTAGATGCTCTTCATAACTGTCTGGATTTTTGTCGAGCAAATCCCGGAAAAAAAGCCGTAGTTATAGCATCGGATTATGCGAAATATGAACTGGAAAGTTCGGGAGAATATACGCAGGGAGGAGGAGCGGTTGCCGTTTTGGTATCCGATAATCCTCAATTAATAGAGATTGAAAATGTTTTTGGCGTTGCAACCGAAAGTGTTTTCGATTTCTTTAAACCAAGAAGAGCTGCACAGAAATCTGAATGGAGTTCTGCAACAGAAAATATGCCCGATAAACTTGAAATTTTTACGGATGAACCGGTGTTCGACGGCCATTATTCTAACAAATGTTATCAGGATCGAATTCGGGAGGCGTATGACCATTATAAATCTCAAACAAACATTCAGAAACCTTATGAAAATTGGCGTTATCTTATTTTCCATCTTCCATATGCTTTCCATGGAAAACGGGTTTTTACAGAGATTTTCAGTTTAGAAAACAATCTCGCTTTTACAACGCCTGAGGAACAGAAAGCCGTTGCAAAATCCGAAGATTACATCAGTTTCATAAATCATAAAATTGAACCGTCACAAAGGGCATCTTCCGAAATTGGAAATATGTATACGTCATCTATTTTTATGGCGTTGCTTTCAGCATTGCAGGTAAGTTTTAATGAAAATGAAAATCTTGCAGGTCAAAAAATTGGTTTTCTGGCCTATGGAAGTGGTTCAAAAGCTAAGGTTTTCACTGGAACAATTCATGAAAACTGGAAAGAGGTAGCTGCGAAGTGGAATATTTTTGAAAGTCTGAAAAACAGGACACCAATTGATATTGATACTTATGAGAAACTGCACAGAAAGCAACTTAATACTTCAGTGAATGCAGATTACAAAGGATTTGGACTGGAAAGAATTGAAGAAGAAAATCCTCTTTCAGTTGGAGCGAGATATTACAGATTTAAATAAATCAATCTAATTTTTCAGGATTTCGTTAATCATTTTTATGGCAAGTCTGAATGATGTTCCCGGCTTAGCAATCTGATTGACGGTTCCTGAAACATAGAGCTCCTTTTCCGGATTGCAAAAGGCAAATGTTCCCGATAAACCGGAATGACCATAAAGTTGCGGAATTGTGCCTGCAGAATTAAAAAACCAAGGAAGTTTTATCCTCTGAATTCCTACACCGGAATCAACCGGAATGAAAAGCCGGTTCCAAACCATCATTTCTATCAAGTATTCGTTTGGAAAAAATGCAACGTTAAAAAAAGCTTCAAGAAAAACCAACATTTCGTGAGAAGTAGAAACTGCGCCACCATCCGCACCAAAAGATGTCATCGCTTTTGGAATGGATAGTTCCTTTTCTTTAAAATATAAATTTGCAGGTCTTTTGTCGGTGACATCTTTATACAAATAGGTTTTTTCCATTGCAAACGGTTGGAAAACAATTCTTTCGAAAATTTCTGAAAGAGATTTATCCGTAATATTTTCGATGATTTTACCTAAGAGCTGAAAATTAGTATCTGAATAATGGGCTTTGTTTTTGGTGTTGGGTACAAAGTAAGGCTTCATTTTTTTGCTGTATTCAATGATATTTTCAAATGTCCACAGCATGTCGTTTCCTTTCATTAATTCTAATTCGATACTGCTTCCTGCTTCGTTTTTATGCTGAAAATAATCCGGAATACCTGAAGTATGAGCGAGCAGATTTTTGATTGTTAAATCTTTAGAATAATCTTTTCCGTCTAAAACATGAAGTCCTCTGACGGTAGGTTCATCCAAATAATCGGTGATTTTATCGTCAATACTGATGATGCCCTGCGATTAAAATTTGAAGATTATTGCGGTAACAAATAATTTGGTGGTGCTGGCGATAAAATATTGCGAGTACGTTGTTAGATTTCCACTCGCGCCCGTCCAAACATCATTTTTATATTTTATAGAGAAAGAAGTTCCAAATATTTTTTTCTGTCGATCGCATGATCTAAGATTTTTTGTAAAGTCTCTTTCTTTTTGTTCAGCATTATCTATAAATTTCAAAGTTTCTCAAAACTATGAAATAATGTCCGTGGATAAAAAGATGGTAGTTTAAGGATTTGTAAATTCTACACTTTCGGGAGCGGTTTCAAATTTTTCACCGGAAATTTTTGTGGTGAACATTGCAGCAACCGTGTCTCCGGTGGAATTAAGCACCGTAGCTAACGGATCAACTAAAGTTCCAATAATCAATACGGCAGGAATCGCTTCCTGAGGCAACTGATAGGCAGAAATCATCAGCATCTCACCAATATATCCGCCATTTGGAATTCCACCTGCCACGATGCTCACGAAAACCGTAATTCCAAGTGCAATAAGAAGATTTACAGGATCGAAAAAGTTTTCGCCAATAATCAGAAAAGCCACATAAATCTTAATGATAGATGACATTGAAGAACCGTTTTTGTGAAGCGTGCTGCCAATCGGAATAACGATATTAGCAACGGAATCCGGAACACCGATTTTCTTGGCTGCGATTAAATTCACCGGCATTGTCGCAAAACTGCTGCACGTACTGATCGCTGTAAGTGAGGGGTAAATATTGTTTTTCCAAAATTTTCTGATACCGTCTTTGCCTTTTGCTGCAAAAGCATAAATTGAAAAGAACACGAAAAAATAAATAATTCCGCCAATGTAATATAAACCAAGAGGTTTGGCGTAAAGTCCGAAAAGCTGAGGTCCGATGGTGGCAACCTGATACGCAAAATAGGCACCTAAACCAATGGGTGCAGCTTTCATTACCACCAGTAGAAGTTGCTTCATTACTTCGTAACCTGATGCGACAAAATTTTTGAATGCAGTACCTTCAGTTCCGGCTTTTCGGATGGATAAACCTGTAAGAAAAGCAAAGATTAAAAGTGCAAGCATATTCTGCCTCGAGAACATTTGAGAGAATTCACCAACGGTGAAAAAGCTTACAATTCTGTCTCCCCAACGTGTTTGAGCGCCGGTGTCTTCAATAATTTCTTTCGAGTCTGAAGCAATTGCCGGGGTTGGAAAGAAGTAAACTAAAATAATCGTGTAAATCGCCGCAATGATGATGAACAAAAGAAAAGTGACAATCATTGAAAATATAATTCTTCCGAATTTTGATTTTTGCTCCACAGCGGCAATGGAATTGGCAACCGCAAAAAATACCAAAGGAACCACACTTACGAAGAGCAGATTCAGGAAAATATCTCCGATTGGTTTCAGATAGTCAACAGTGTGAGGAAAGAAAATCCCGATTAAACTTCCAATAATAATGCCTCCTAAGAGAAGGATAATGCCCGAGTAACTTTTCAGAATTTCTCTCATTCATTCAAAATTTATCAAATATAAATATTTCTTTAAAAAACAAGTGAAATGGTGGGAAGTTTGTTGCAATTTTTGTATCATTCATTTTTACTAAATTTATAATCAAGATTTAACTCTGAAAAAATCATCATCTGATGGCATTTATAGATTATTATAGAATTCTCGGTCTCGAAAAATCGGCAACTGCTGATGATATTAAGAAAGCTTACCGAAAATTAGCGCGTAAGTATCATCCCGATTTAAATCCGAACGATAAGGAAGCGGAGAAAAAATTTAAGGAAATTAATGAAGCCAATGAAGTCTTAGGTAACGCTGAAAACCGTGCGAAATATGATAAATACGGCGAACACTGGAAGCATGGTGAAGAATATGAAAAAGCACAACAGCAGCAAAGACATCAGCAAAGCCAGCGGTATGGCGGTTTTTCGGGAGCAGATTTTGGCGAAGGGCAAGATTTTTCTGACTTTTTTCAAAGTATGTTTGGCGGTGCTTCTCAAGGTTTTGGCAGAAGTTCGCGGGGAAGTGCCTCAGGAAAATTTCGGGGACAGGATGTTCACGCGGAGCTTAATCTCCATTTAATGGACGCTGCGACCACGCATCAGCAAACTTTTGATATTAACGGAAAAAAAGTAAGAATTACCATTCCTGCCGGTATTTACGATGGTCAGCAAATCAAACTTCGAGGACATGGAAATCCTGGGATAAATGGCGGACCGAACGGAGATTTGTACATAACGTTTAATATTGCTAATGATTCGCGATTTGAAAGGATTGGGGATGATCTGAAGACGTCGGTTTCCATAGACCTTTACAAAGCGGTTCTCGGCGGAAATGTAAATGTGGAAACATTAAACGGAAAAGTAAACCTGAAAGTAAAACCCGAAACCCAGAATGGAACAACGGTGAGACTGAAAGGAAAGGGATTTCCGGTTTATAAAAAGGAAGGGCAACACGGAGATTTATTTGTGACTTTTGAAGTTAAACTACCTGTAGATCTGACCGAAAAACAAAAGGACCTTTTTGAACAGTTAAAAAATTCTTAAGCAATGGAAAACCGAATTTTAAGAGAAAAACTTGTTGAGATATACGGCATTGAAATCACTTTTTTTGATTCTTTGGTGGAGTCCGGATTGGTGAAATGCATTACTGAGGAGCAGAAAGTTTACCTTGCTTATGAAGATTTGGAGAGTTTCGAGCGTTTTGCAAACTGGCATTACGACCTTGAAGTGAACATGCCCGGCTTGGAAATCATCAGCCATCTGCTGAAAAAAATTGAACATCTGCAGGACGAGAGACGAACCCTGATGAACAGAATGTTTTCTGCTACCGAAAATTGGGAAGATTTTGATGAATTTTAGAAAATAAAATCTAACTTTATCAGTTATTAAGAAAAACACCCTTGAAGAAAAATTATCTGCTGCTTTTGTTTCTGTTGGTTTCTGGCTGGTTTTACGGTCAGTGTAATCCACAGTTACAGAACATGGCAGGAACTTCGGGAACGGTTACCTTGTCCTGTGGCAGCTTGGATACAACGGGAGGATATGGTTTACAGTCTGTTGGTTTTCCGGTAGCACCGCGCTCATCAGTTTCATATTCCGCAGCACAATCCATTGCTTTTTCTCCTGTTAGTACTTTTTCAGGAGCCGGATTTCAGGAAATCAATCTTTTTCCCAATGCTGAAAATGAGAGAGATGAAGACTTTGTTGCAAAAATTGATTTGGAAACAAATCCGATTTTTGGAGGTAATTCTTTTATATTCAGTTTGTTTGGGGTTTCGTATCCCAGTTTCCTGATAAGCAGCAATGGTTTCATAACTTTTGATCAGGATATTGATTTCGACGGAGGTGAAACTTGGAGTCCATCCTATTTTTCTGAGCAGCCAATTCCCAATTCTTCATTGTCTTCTCCACATCCGGCATTATCAATTTTCAGTGTTTTTCAGGACAGCGAATTTGTTAATGGTACCAGCCGTTTATTATTGAAAGTATCGGGAAATGCACCTTGCAGAACTTTTGCTATTCACTTTGAAAATCTAAGGATTAAAGGTTCTTCAGAATTGGTTACTACTCAGATTTTGCTTCACGAATTCAGTTCAGAAATTGATCTCTTTATTTTTAATAAACCAAACGTCACTAACGTTTCTGCAATAGTAGGTATTACCAATATTTCCGGAGGAGGAATTGCGGTGCCCAACAGAAATGCTGGATTTTGGGCAGCTTCGAATGAAGGTTGGCGTTTTAGTCCTTCAGGAGCGCTGCTTCGAAGAGATATCCAGTGGTTTAAGAACGCCGGTGCAAGCGATATTCGGCTTACAGGAAATTCCTATAACAACCGACAAACTGTTACGGTTTTTCCGGAAAAAATACCGGAGCAGAAATTTATTGTAAAGTATATATACTATTTGCCGGATGGAACATACACAATTACCAGAGAGATTAATTTGAAATATTCTGCTAATTATCCTTTAGTGCAAAATGTAACTGAAGCTGTATGCATTGGCACTATTCCGATTGATTCTGTGCTTAATCAGAAGGTATCGATAAATCCGGAAGGAAATTTCAATTTCAAATATTACGAAATTACTAATCTTACAGGTGCGCAAAATGGCGATCCTTCCTTAACCGGTTCGTTAGATACGAATAAAAGTTACTATGTAAGGGTGGAAAGTAAAACAGATAACACGTGTTTTAATATCGCTATTTTAAAACTGACATCAACACCGACTTTGGTTTCATCAACGGTTGAAATTTGCAAAGAGCGTCTTACAGCAACAAATTATTATTTTGAAGAATTGGAGTGTCAGTTGCTGGAAACAGGTTTTTATAAAAATGCTCGCTACCGAATTAACCAGACTTCAGGTACTCCAGTTTATACTTCTAAGAGTAGAATACCTTCTACAATAGTGAATGGAGATCAGATTTATATCTGGGTTGATACAGATTGTGGTTCTGATATTCAGCTTGGTCCGGTCACGGTCAACATCAATGAAGGACCTGATATTACAACTACTTTTCCATCATTACTCAATGTTTCTTTATGTAAAATAATCCCAATAAACCCCATTTCAAACAAAAGATATCGTTTTGATTGGACTCAGTATTTTGTGGATATGGGCTATCTTACAATAGATGCTGAAGGAATCATTTATCTCGGATCAACTCCGGTTATGGTGACTGTTCATCTTACAGAAACAGCTGCACGAAACGGAACAGGAGCATTAAATTATATCCGCAATCATAGTAATTTTCCAAATAAGGTTTGGATTAGAGTTCAGGAAATATCAGGTAATATATGTTTAAAAGGTTGTCTTTCTATCACCGAAGTTGATGTTGATTTGAGTTTTTCTATTATTTTAAACGTTGATGATGACGATGCAGATGCCGTACCAGATATTACAACTGAAATGGACCTGGAAAACGCAGATATTTACCTGTGTAGAAGCACTTCTGCCAGAACATTAGATTTGGCAGCAGATTCCGATCGTATAATTAAAGTGCCGTCGCATACATCTTCACAATACAGAAAGACTTACCATACATCACTTAATGACGCCAATAATCTTGCAAGTAATGGGGTAGCACCCACTGCTAATTTACCTGCGACTACTATATTAGTTACCAGATTTGTACGGTACCGTGTGCTGGATTCAGCAGGAAATCCAACCGATTGTTTTGCAGTAAAACAGTTAAATTATCACGTTCAAACCGTTCTCACAGGAAATAATGCAGTCGTAAATATCTGTTACTCATCATTACCAATAACAGTAGTATTAGCAGATCATGAAAGTGGTTTATTGGGACGAATTTGGCCAAGATCCAGACCTGCTTATAATCTCAAATATTATGATGCATCAGGTAAACCGATTACAGAGTTTCAGTTTACTTCTACAGTTAAGAGCAATACTGTTTTTGTCGAAACACCTTCAGATTCAACTTATGGAAGCTGTTCGAATGTAAGGGTTCCGGTGACGTTTAATGCAATAGAAAATCCGGTTTTAATTGATAATGAGCTGGATGTCAATATCACTTGCTACAACGCCAATTCAGATACAGGTGCTTTAATAAATAAATTCGACCTGACGTCTTTACTGCCCCAGTTTACATCGGGAATATATAGTGTGAGATATTATCGCACAAGAAATGCAACT
Organism: uncultured Chryseobacterium sp.; assembly: GCA_964588705.1. GTDB lineage: Bacteria > Bacteroidota > Bacteroidia > Flavobacteriales > Weeksellaceae > CAZPQV01. The sequence continues at coordinate 27,521 of CAZPQV010000006.1, read as the reverse complement.
ACAGGTAATTTAGGTAACGAAATTAGAGGTGCGGATATCACCGGATTCACATTAAGTACTTCGGGAACACAGACTGTTTATTATCGTTTTACAGTCCCCGGAACTTCGTGTTATACAGATGGAAAAGTCAATTTTCACATTAATATTGGCAGTACACCTGCTGTAAAATTAAACACTGGCGTAATTTTGCTAAAATGCAGTGGTCCGCCAAGTGTGCTTTTTGATTTATATGATGCAGTTCCATTGCTTTACGAAGGATTGGGAAATCCTGATTTTTCAACAAATGTTGGAATGAGTGGTGTATCTTTTTATGAATCTGGTGCGGATGCTCAAAATTTAGTTAACGCAATTGTAGATCCAGCAAACTACTCGGTTTGGTTCGGAACCTATAAATCTGTTTGGGCCAGATTTCAAACGGTTTCCGGATGTTTTTCAATTGTAGAATTCCGTTTAAGACAGGTTGATAATAACTTGTTCAAATTTCAGCCTGATCCTTTTAATATTGATGTTTGTGATTCTGATTTGGATGGGAACGCCATAGCAAACCTAATAGAATGGCTTAATAACAATAAACTGACACATCCGGGATTCTTCAACGATTCAATGATTTCTGCAGGTGCTACATATACTTTTCTTAATTTGGATATGACACCAATTACAAATCCTGAAGCTTTCACATTCAGTAATGAAATTGAAATTTATATCAATGCATCAGCGAATGGGTGTACGTCGGACTCTAAAAAAATCACACTGAAAGTTACTAATTCAGAAGTTCTCACCTTTACACATCCACCATTCTGCAGAGAAACATCTCTTAATTTGGTTAATTATTTAAACAGTCAGACCCGACTATCAGGAGTTACAGGCTATGAATTCTACAGAAGCTCAGATGATCTTGTCTCTGGTGTTAATCGGATTACCAATGATACAGATTACTTGTATGAGGAAGGAATAAATAAACTGTTCGTAAAAATCCTCGGGCCTTCAAGTTGTCCAAGGAAAGGTGAGATTAATTTAAGTCTTAAGCCTGCACCGGTTTTCACGATGCAGGAAGGAGATTATTATTTTTGTGAAAATGGAGGAAGCGTACAGTTGCTTCCAAATACTTCAGCAATTTATCCTTTAGGAATTAAACCTGTAAAGTTTCACTGGACACTTCCTGATAATACTGTGGTAATCACAACTGATGCCATTTATAATGCAAATATTGCCGGAAGATACCAGCTTACCATTGAAGCAGATAATGGATGTACATACACCGCTGCTGAGTTTTTTGTTAAAGCATATGAAGTTCCAAAAATTGAAAGTTTAGTTGTGGAAGGTACAAATACCGTTAAAGTATTGGCATCGACTCCAAACAACAACAGAAGAATCATGTATTCCAACGATATGATTAATTGGACTTACGATTATTTTTTCACAAATGTTCCTCCGGGAGTTCAGACCTTTTACGTAAGATTTGAAGATAACGAACGCGAATATGGATGTATTGGAATGCCGATGTCAACACTAGTTTTAAAGTTGAATAATTTTATTACGCCTAATGGTGATAATGTTAATGACACGTGGGAAATTCATAATCTTGATTTCTACGAAGGCAAAAACACAGATATAAAAATATTTGACCGCTACAATAAACTGGTTTTCGAGCAGTCAAGCGCTACCGAAATCATTTGGGACGGCTATTACGGAGGCAGAGTATTGCCAACCTCCACCTACTGGTACGTGCTTACAATTCCGGATGGCAGACAGGTTACAGGATGGATTTTGCTAAAAAACAGGGATAATGATTAAATCGTCCATTCATCATTGATGACGGCAATCAGATAGTATTTTTCTCCAAATTTTTCAAAAACAAATCTTAATGAATTCCAATCCATACCTCCATATTTTTCGGAGCCGGGAATGTAATTTTCTGTAAAATCTGAATTTGGGTAAACTTCCTTTAAATTGTTTAAGGAGTTTCCATGACCTTTAAATTCATTTAGGTGAAATTCTGCATTGCTGAAATCTCTTTTAAATACCCAGTTTTCAAGATATTTTTTTAAAGAAATAATATATAAATCACCGGTTCCGTCCCGTTCTCCAAAAGTAAATTTTATATTGGTATTGATGTATTTACTAAATTCTTCTTGGCTGAAAACTTTATTTTCCTCCGCATTTACATAAGCATACATAGAAAAACGAACTCCTTTTTCAGGGTGTATAAAAGAGGTGAATTTTTCGTAATTTTTTTCTTTTAATGATTCAATAATTTCATCATTAAGATGCTTCAAAATATTCTCTTTAGAAACTGTTTTTGTTTCCGGAATGATTTCTGAAAAATCTGCTATTGTATCAGAATCAACACTTTCACTAACTTTCGCCTTCTCATTTTTGCTGTTTAGAAAAATCAATGTGAAAAATATTAAGAATAGATTTTTCATTAGGATTATAATTTTTCTTAAAGTGAGCAAATATCACACCTTAATGATAACATTAGCTTACATTTGCATTATGAACATTCTCGATATTCTTATCATCGGTGGTGGACCAATCGGACTGAACTGCGGATTGGAAGCACAAAAAAACAATCTCAATTATATCATCATTGAAAAAGGCACCATTGTGAATTCACTTTACAATTACCCATTGTATATGCGGTTTTTCTCCACTTCCGAGAAGTTGGAGATTGCAGGAATTCCGTTTATTTCGGCTGCACCAAAACCGGGGCGTCAGGAAGCGTTGGAATATTATCAGGGAATCGCCAGACATAAGGAACTCAATATTCAGCTTTATGAAAAGGTTTTGAAAGTGTCAAAATCTGATGAGTTATTTTTTATTGAAACGGGTAAAGAAAATTACCAAGCAAAAAATGTTATCATTGCAACGGGTTTCTATGATATTCCAAATCTGATGAATGTTCCCGGTGAAAATTTATCTAAAGTAAAGCATTATTATACCGAGCCTTATCCCTACGCAAAACAGAAAATCGTGGTGGTTGGTGCAAGCAATTCGGCAGTAGATGCTGCTTTGGAAACTTACAGAAAAGGGGCAGAGGTCACAATGATCATTAAGTCGGATAAAATTTCCGACAGCGTGAAATATTGGGTAAAACCCGATATCGAAAACCGGATTGCCGAAGGAAGCATTCAGGCTTATTTCAATTCTGAAATCATTGAGATTAAAGAGAAGTCGGTGGTTTTCATAGACGAAAAAGGAGAGACGAAGGAAGTAGAGAACGATTTTGTATTGGCTATGACGGGCTATCTTCCTGATTTTGAATTTCTGAAAAACTCAGGAATCAAACTAAAGGGTGATCAGTTAAATCCGGTGTACAATCCTAACACGATGGAAACCAACGTCGAAAATCTTTACTTGGCTGGAGTGGTCTGTGGAGGAAAAGACACACATTTGTGGTTCATTGAAAATTCCAGAATTCACGCGGAAATCATTATTAATAATATTCTTGCAAAGAAAAAGTCCTGATTTTTTCAGGACTTTTTTATTTAATGATCATGCTCATCTGCATCAGATTCGGCTTTTGTTTTATGCACCGTTCCATGCGGATGCACCGGCGGCGAATAGATGGAGTACAGTTTCAACGGACCATTTCCGGTATTTTTGATATTATGCCATTTTCCGGCAGGCACCATAATCGAAAAGTCGTCTTCCACTTTTTGCTCAAAACTCAAATTCTCAGCAGAGTCTCCCATAAAAACGGTTCCTTCTCCTTCTTCAATTCTCAAAAACTGATCCAGTTCATTATGTTGTTCCAAACCTACCTCTCCACCTGCGGGAATCGACATCAGCGTCACTTGCAGGTTCTTTCCGGTCCATAAAGTGGTACGGAAGTTGTCGTTTTGCTTGGTTACGGCATCAATGTCCACTGTAAATGGTTCGGCGCCGTAATCTTTCAGCTCAATGGTGGCTTTTGGCGTTTCGGCAACTGATTCTGCTGCGTTTTGATTTTCATTGGCCTTGCTGCAACCAACGAGCATTGCCAAAATTCCAATTGCGATAAATTTCTTCATTACTTTTAGTTTTCGATTTCTTATAAAATACGAAAAATATTACTGATAATCAAAAATTTACGCTCATTCCGAGATTAAAATTCCTTAATGCAGCCGGATTGTAAAATCTCCCACCAAATGCATTGATGTCGTATCCCAAAACATAATCGGTATTGAATAAATTTTGAATTTGAAGATGAAAATTAAGTTTCATTTTTTCAAATTCTAAAGGATATCTGAGCACAATATTTCCGACAAAACTGGGTTCGCTTTCCGCAGAATTGGCATCATTAAGATATATTTTTGAAGTGTAAAAGTTAGAATAATCTACGAAAACAGTGTCGAAAAACTTCAGATTAATCAAGCTCTGCAACATTGTTGAAGGTGTTCCTGTAATTTGGTTTCCCGAGTAATCATTATCGTTTCTTTTATAATTCTTAAACTTAAAATCATAAAAACTTCCCGAAAACCAGAATTTTATTTGATTCAGAATTTTTGAATTTAAAGTGAAATTCCTGGTTTCAGCAATCATTTCAAAACCTTTCTGAACGGTTCCTCCCGCGTTCACAAAATACTCCTGTCCGTTTTCGTTTTGGCGCCTTACGATCGCATCCTGCAACCGGAAATCAAAGTAATTCCCCTCCAGAAAAAGAGCATTTCCAAACTGTTTTCGAATTCCAATTTCCTTATTCCAGCCATATTCCGGAGCAAGGTTGAGATTAATCTGTTGCGTGGATGAACGGATTTCCTCAGAAGTTGGTGCTGAACTGCCTTTCCCAATTTTCCCACGAACAGAAAAACCGTCTTTTAATAACCACAAAATTCCAAAATTTGGCAACCATTGATCTTCAAACTTCCTGCTTCCGCTTTCAATATTTGGGTAAAGATTCTGCCATTCATACTTCATGGAATTCAAACTCAACGAAGCCTCCATGAACAAATTTTCTTTGAAATTGGCTTTTTGTGAGAGAAAAACAAATCCACTGTTGGTTTTTATATCATCAAAATTCTGTGGATCTGCCGGTGTTCCAAAGTTGTTATCATAATTTTTAACAATACCATTATTGAAACCGTATTCCATGCCCAATCTTGTTTGCAGAAACCAGTTTTCAATATTTTTTTCAAAATTAAGATGGGTTCTCAAAACGTAATTATTCTCAAACCTCTTTTCGTAATTGGTAATAAACGGATTTCGTAAATCGGTATAAGCACCTTGCAGAACGAGAAAATGAGAAAGATTTTCAGACAATGGAAACTGATGTGAAATACCGGCAAGAATAGTTTTGTTGTAGATTCCTGCATTCTGTTCAGTTGCACCCGGAAGGGCAGAAGTCGCAGGTCTCGACTGCTTTCTTTTGGCTTGCATTTGTGCTAAAGTGAGTCCGCCCGGAGTTTCGTAATGCAAATCTGTGAAAAGCAACATGAAGTTCAACTGATGATTTTCAAGATAATTCCAGCGGTCTTTCAGAAAAAAACTTTTCCGGTTCAAAGCCGACTGTTCACGATAAGAATCCGTGGTGTGATAACTTTGAAAGGCCTGTAAAAAATGTTTTCCAAAATTCTTGGAATAATTCAGACTTTCTTTGAAAAGACCATAACTTCCGGCATTTAAACCTAAGGTTTTAGTTTCCAAATCTGAAGTTTTCAACAATGCGGTTCCTCCGGTTACGGCTCCGAAATCTCCGCTTTCCGTACCTTTATAAATTTCGGTTCTGCTAATGAGTTCTGGATCAATTAAATTTAAGTAAGTATTTCCTGTAGCATCGGAAAGGATGAAATCATCAAGATAAATTTTGATATTTCGCACACCGAAAGGCGATCGCAAAGTGCTGCCACGAACCGAAAGACGGTAGCTTCCGGGTGAGCGTTCTTCCATTTTGGTACCGGGCAAAAGATTGAGACTTTCTAAAAGTCTGTCGGGATTATTCTGATTCTGAAAAATACTTCCGGAGACTGCAACCGACTTTGTTGAGGTCATAAATTTTGTCGGTTTTTTGTAAGCATCAATCGTTACTTCGGCAATTAGAGCAGTGCTATCACTTTGCCCCGAAACGGAACAAAAGAACAGAAAAAGCAGAAGAAAGAGTAAGTTTTTTCCCGGCATTGCTTTGTAAAATTAGCAAATTATCCTAAAGGAAAAGTATGAGTTAAAGTAAAATTAATAATCCCTTAAATTAGAATGGCGGTGAACTGACTAACTTTGGTTAATAAAGAGAAATTAAAATGTCAAGACTGTTCAACAACATTAGAAAATTATATTCAGAAGTGGTCACAAGGTTGAAAAACGAAATCTTTATTTCAGGTAAGGTCTAAAAAAAATCAGAGTGCAAAAACACTCTGATTTCATTTATTCTGGTTTGTAACTGTCTTTTAGTGTGACGGTTCTGTTAAACACCAGTTTATCTTCTGTAGAATCTTTATCTTTCGTAAAATAACCGATTCTCTGGAACTGTAAAGGCTCTCCAATTTCCACCTCTTTCAGCGATGGCTCCGCAAATCCCTGAACAGTTTTCAAAGATTCCGGGTTGATGAATTCTGTAAAATCAGCTTCTTTCTCGGCATCCGGTTGTTCTACCGTGAACAGTCTTTCGTAAATTCTCACTTCTACCGGAATCGCGTGTTTGGCGGAAACCCAATGCAACGTTCCTTTTACTTTTCTTAAGCTCGCTTCGGTGCCACTTCCGGATTTGCTGTCGGCATCGTAAGTTGCGTAAATGGTGGTAATTTCTCCGTTTTCGTCTTTTTCTACGCGTTCTGCTTTGATGATATAGGCCGATTTCAAACGTACTTCTCCACCAAGTTTCAGACGGAAAAATTTATTATTGGCTTCTTCCTTAAAGTCTTCTCTTTCGATATAAAGCTCTCTGCTGAACGGAATTTCTCTCGTGCCTGCATTTTCATCCTCAGGATTATTTTCGGTTTCCAGCCATTCTTCATTGTCCTCGGGATAGTTTTCGATGATGAGTTTTACAGGATCAACAACCGTCATCACACGCTTAGCAATCTTATTCAAATCTTCACGAACGAAAAACTCCAGCAGCTGAATATCAATAAGGTTCTCTCTTTTTGCCACCCCAACTCTGTCGATGAAATTGCGGATAGAAGCCGGTGTATAACCTTTTCTTCTCAATCCGGAAACGGTTGGCATTCTTGGATCGTCCCAGCCTGTAACCAATCCTTCATTCACCAGTTTCTGAAGTTTTCTTTTCGAAGTAATCATGTAAGAAACGTTCATTCTCGCAAATTCTCTCTGCTTGTTTCTTACCAGATTTTCATCATAAACCTGATCCAGATACCAATCATAAAGCGGTCGGTGATTTTCAAATTCCAAAGAACAAAGCGAGTGTGAAATCTGCTCGATATAATCGCTCTGACCGTGCGCCCAGTCGTACATTGGATAGATTTTCCAAGTGTCTCCGGTTCTGTGATGAGGGCGTTTCAAAATACGATACATTACCGGATCGCGCATGTTCATATTGGGCGATGTCATATCTATTTTTGCACGAAGAGACATCGAACCTTCCTCAAATTCACCGTTTTTCATTCTTTCGAATAATTCCAGTGATTCTTCAATCGGACGGTTTCTGTAATGACTTTCCACACCATCTTCGGTTGGGTTTTTACGCTGTTCGGTAATCACTTCAGAAGATTGTTCGTCCACATATGCTTTTCCTTCCTTAATCATTTCAACGGCCCATTCGTACAATTGGTCGAAATAATCGGAGGCATAAAGTTCTTTATCCCATTTAAAGCCAAGCCAAGCCACGTCGGTTTTAATGGAATCTACAAATTCCTGCTCTTCTTTTTCAGGATTGGTATCATCAAAACGAAGGTTTACAGGAGCATTGTATTTCTCTCCCAAACCGAAATTTATACAGATGGCTTTTGTGTGACCAATATGAAGATAACCGTTTGGCTCCGGCGGAAAACGGAAACGCAGTTGGTTTCTGTCCAGACCTTTTGCCAAGTCATCTTCTATAATTTGTTCAATAAAATTGAGGGATTTTTTTTCTTCTTCCATTGCAGAATTAATTGAGGCACAAATTTATGAAAAATTGAGAAGATTTGAGGGAATAAGGGTCTAAGTGTATGTTGAAAATATATAATTTTCAATGTTTTATTAAATTGATGGTAATAATGATAATTATTGAAAACAATTTATTAAATTTAAAAATCAAAATGAAAGAAATGGTATGAATGTAAAAAATCACACAAAAGTGTAATTTTTTATAAGGTTTGATTTTGGTGAATTTTGTTAACACTTAAAAACTTTTTATGCCAATCAGAGTCGCTATTGTTGAAGACGAGCAACATTACAGTAATGCCTTAAAGAAAATCATTGATTTTGATGTAGATCTGCATTGTGTGGGGCAAATCTACGACGGAAATGATGCCGTGAAAAAACTTCCCGGAATGATGCCGGACGTTGTTTTGATGGATATTAAAATGCCGTTCATGTATGGTTATGACGTTATTTCTGTACTGAAAGAATCCATGCCTGATACCAAATTTATGATGTGTACCAGTTTTGAGAATGACGAAAATATTTTCAAATCTCTAAAAGCGGGAGCTTCAGGATATTTGGTAAAAGGTGACAGCATGAGTAAGATCATCATGTTTATAAAGGAGATTTATAAAGGTGGCGCACCAATGAGTTTTACGATTGCTAAACGTGTTTTGCATTATTTTCACCAAAAAAAAGAGGAAATTAATGCGATTGAAGACCTTACAAAAACCGAGAAAGAAATTCTGAACCTGCTTTCAGAAGGATTGCAGTATAAGGAAATAGCGGCAGAAAAAAATGTTACGCTCGATACGGTGAAGAAGCACATCGGGAATATCTACCGAAAACTGCATGTAAATAACCGGATTGAAGCCATAAACTTTCTGAATAAATCCCGATGACTTGGGATTTTGACAGTGCTCTATAAAAACAAAACCATAACACTCTAAATATTGAAAATAAGAAATCTATTTTTTCTGATTTTTTCAATTAATCTATTGGCACAGTATCCGGACATTGGCTCGGATAGAAAAGCGGTTTTGGATACCGATAGTGGAGCATATTCTTTAATTAAAATTTTTGACGAAAACAGCGGCCTTCCAAGTAATCTTGTGTACGATATTACACAGGATGAAAACGGTTTTTTGTGGATTGCTACCGATAATGGTGTGGCGCGGTTCGATGGTACAAAGTTTTACAAATATTCTATCGCTGAAGGACTGCCTTCCAACGACGTAATTCAGATTTTTAAAGGAAAAAACGGCAGAATTTGGGCGAACAGTTATATGAAACCTGTTTCGTATTTCCTCAATGATTTCAACCGTTTTGAAACCTACTCAAATCATCAGGAATCTTTCAGAGGGCTGCGTACTTTTAAATACGAACTCGGCAGCGAATCATATATTTCGAAAGGGATTGATGATATTATTGAAATCGGAAATAAAATTGTACTCCATCCACGAAGTGAAATCAAAAAAATTCCGGATTCTGATATTTTTTTGGAAAGTTATTTTTACAAAGACGGGAAATTGGAATTAAATATTTTGCATAAAGCAAAAAAATCTCAGGTTAGTTTTCGCTTAAATTATAAACCGGTTTACTCGTTTTTACACCACAATTCTCTAATCTGCTATGGGGAAGACGAGTGGATCCACCGCTTTCAGATTAAAAAAGACGGCACCGTGAAAGCTGATTCTTTAAGGGCCGATTCTGATATATTTTTACTCTCATACAATAAAGATAACATCAATTTTGTTACAAAAAACAATGTTATAAACTCAGTGAGTTTTGATGATTTTAAAATCGTAAGACATTTTAAGCTGAACGTTTTACCCAATACTTTATTTGTTGACACAAAAGATAATGTATGGATCGGAACCCGCGAAAACGGACTGTATCTCTTTAAAAAAAGTGCCATCAGAAATCCGGAAATCAGGGGTGTTGAAAACCAGAACTTTCAGTTTGTTTCATTTAATAATCAGGACGTTTTTGTTGGAAACTATTATGGAGAGGTGATTAAAAATAATCAGCAGTGGTTTGATGTAAAAAGGAAATTCAGCCGACTGCGAAATATGCGTGTGAATAATGTGGTTGTGTCAGGAAACAATACTTATGTGCTTTCGGAGCACTTTATTATTAAAAATTCTTCAAAAATAATTTCTTCATCAGATTTCGGATTTTCTTCTATAAAATCATCAGTTAAAATGGATGAAAAACATCTGCTCTTGGGAACGAATGTAGGTTTGTTTATAATGAATCTGCAAACTGATAAAATTGAGAAGGTTTCCAAAAGAAATTTTAGAATTATTAATTTACTTAAAGGAAATGATAAATATTACTTTACTACAGCAGACGAAATATTCAGTTACGACCCAAAGACGGGACTGATAACAAAACTTCCGGAATCATCACGCTTTAAGAATGATTTCATTACCGATATCGATTTTTCGGTTTCAAATTTGCTTTGGGTTTCCACGGAAAAAGGAGTAATTCATATTTACAGAAACGACCAATATTTAAAAGAACTGAACTTTAATTTTTTGAAGCAGAAAAATTTCAAAACCATTAAAGTTCATAATAATAAAATTTGGGTAGGAACCAGTGGCGAAGGGGTTTTCCGGTGCGAAATTAATTTCAGCACGCCCGAGATATTACAAAATCCGGTGTTTATTACTTCTTTCAACGGATTGGCTTCCGATAAAATCAACAGTATTGAAGTTCATAAAAATGAGGCATATATTGCCACGAAAGCAGGCGTTTCAATTGTTCCGGACAGCTATGTTCCGATCACCGAGGATGTAAAGCCAATTGTGATTCAAACGACTATTGATGGACAGGTCGTTCCAAACAGCAGCAACATTCATCTGAACAAAAATCAGCATAATATTTCTTTTTTTGTTTCTTATGTCGATTACACCGGCAGCAGCTCTAAAATTCAATATTCTACCAATAATAATGGCTCCTGGACGGAGATTGATGATAATGTGCTGAACGTTCAGGTTACCGGAAGATCACATGATATTTACCTGAGAACCATCAATAAAAACAACAATATCGCGAGCGCTCCTTATCATATAACCATTGGGAAATCGCTTCATTTTTATCAGTATAATGAGGTTTGGTTAATTTTCGGAGGTTTGTTGTTCAGCTCGTTTGTGGTTTTCCGGTCTCGAAAAAAACTTCGGTTACAGAAAAAGGTTTTCGATGCTGAAATGCGAAATGAAAATATGCTGAAACGTGAACGCGAACGCATTTCACAGGATATGCACGATGATCTGGGCGCCGGGATTTCCGCGCTTAAATTACAGGCCGAATTCTTAAAACATAAAGTGAGCGATCATGATGTTCAGCACGATTTAGATGAACTTCTGAAGACATCTGATGATATGAATACTTCGATGCGTGAGATCCTCTGGAGTTTAAATTCCGGGAATGATAATCTTGGAAATTTCATTAAATATATAACGAATTATGGAGAGAAATTCTTTTCGAGGACTAAAATTAAATTCACTTCAAAAATCCTGAATGTTAAGAACGAAACTCCAATTTCTACCGAAAAGAGAAGGAACCTTTATCTCGCTTTGAAGGAGGTTTTCAATAACTGTTATAAACACAGCAATGCCTCGGAAATCACTGTAAAATTTGAGCAGAAAAGCAATCTTTTGATTGTAGAAGTGGAAGACAACGGTAACGGCTTTCCCAAAGAAATACAAGAGGGCAACGGATTGACAAATATGAACTACCGGATGCGCGAAATTTCAGGCCAGTATATTGTTCAGAATCTCGATAAGGGCTGCCGGATTACTTTTAAAGTAAGGCTTTGATTTCGCGAAAAAATCACCCGAAAGTGTAATTTTTTTCTATAAAATTTTTTCTCACCTTTCCCTCACGAAAAAAAGAAGTATGGGTAAAAACTATTAATTGGAGAAATAAGTGTAATAATTAGAAACAGAAACATCATTGGTATAATTTTAGATGTAAAAAGAAAATATCACTTATTATACTTAAATCTCACTATCAGGCTATGAAAATGATTAAAGCAAAATTTGCACAAGTGATGCAATATTTTAAGAAAATGATTTTTGTAGAGGATGTAATCTAAACTCACAACTATTGAAAAAAAATTATTTTTTGAAACCTGAACATTTTGTTCAGGCTTTTTTTGTGAGTTGATCTCCGGTAAGTAACAATGAACTTTCGAAATTATTGGTAAATAAAGAACCGGTTCCTAATCCCTGTGGAAGAGGATTTCCTTTGGTGAATGTATATTGCGCAATTGCATTTAAGCCGATATTACTTTCCAGGGCAGAGGTAATCCACCAATCGATTCCAAAGTTTTCTGCGGCTGAAATCCATTCGTCACAACCCGAAAATCCACCAACCAGAGAAGGTTTCAGAATGATATATTGCGGTTTAATGGTCTCTAATAATTTTATTTTTTCTGATGCATTTACAACGCCAATCAATTCTTCATCCAAAGCAATTGGAGTGGCAGTTTCTGCACAAAGTAATTTCATTTGCTCTGTATTTCCTGCTTTTATGGGCTGTTCAATTGAGTGTATTTTCAGGTCCGAAAGCTCTTTTAATACTTCTTTAGCTTCTTCAAAACTGAACGCTCCGTTGGCATCAACGCGCAATTCCAGTTTTTCGGCAGGAAATTTTTCGCGGAGTTCTTTCAGAATTTTCTTTTCAGAATTCCAGTCGGTTCCAATTTTCAGTTTGATGCAGTCAAAGCCCAACTTCAGCTTTTCTTCAATCTGTTCTTCCATGAATTCCGTGCTTCCCATCCAAATTAATCCGTTGATTTTAATGGATGCATTACCTTCGGTAAAATTACTTGGGAAATAAATGTTAGAACCGTTTTTAATATTCAAAAGCGCCTGTTCGTATCCAAACCAAATCGAAGGAAAATGTCTAAGTTCTTCTTTTAGAAACTCATAATCTTCATTGATGTTTTCGCAAAGCCATTTCAGTTTTTCTTCATATTCCGGAACGTCATCATAGCTCAATCCGCGAAAAAGTCCGCATTCGCCAATACCTTTTTTGTCATTTTCGAAAACTTCGAGAATGAAAGTTTCCTTCTTATGAAGGACGCCTCGGGAAGTTCCTCCCGGTCTTTTGAAATTCAGAATATATTGGTAATATTTTGCGGTCATAATAAAAATGTCAGAGCGTTAAACTCTGACAAATTTAATTAAAGTATTTCTTAAAATCTTAGTCTTTTATAGCATCCATTCTCATGAATTCCTCTGCTTTTTCAACCATTTTTATACTTCCACAGAAGAAAGGAACTCTTTGGTGTAGTTCAGTTGGTTCGATCTCCATAATTCTTTGGAAACCGTCGGTTGCTTTTCCACCGGCTTGTTCGGCAAGGAACGACATAGGATTACACTCGTAAAGCAGTCGCAGTTTTCCGTGTGGTGCATTCGCATACGAAGGATATATATAAATTCCTCCTTTAATCATATTTCTGTGGAAATCTGAAACCAAAGATCCGATGTAACGGGAAGTATAAGGTCTGTCCTCTTCCATCATCTGGCAATATTTCAGGTAGTTTTTCACACCCTGAGGAAACTTGATATAATTTCCTTCGTTAATGGAATAAATTTTCCCTTTCTCCGGGAATTTCATATTCGGATGGGAAATATAATAAGTTCCAAGACTTGGATCGAGCGTAAAACCGTTTACACCATTACCGGTCGTGTAAACGATCATTGTAGATGAACCGTATACCACGTATCCGGCCGCAATTTGGTTAACACCTTTTTGCAAGAAATCTCTAAGTTCAACAGGACTTCCCGGTTCCGTAACTCTTCTGTAAATTGAGAAAATCGTTCCCACAGAAACGTTTACATCAATATTTGAAGAACCGTCCAGAGGATCAATCAGAACCACATATTTGCTCAAATGTCCGTTTGCACCGCATTGTATTTCGATAAAATCGTCACTTTCTTCAGACGCAATTCCGCACACTACTTCTCTTTGCGAAAGAGCTGTAATAAAAATATCGTTGGCAAGAACATCCAGTTTTTGTTGGTCTTCACCCTGTACGTTGGTATTTCCGGCACGGCCGATGATGTCTGCAATTCCGGCTTTGTTTACTTCTCTGTTTACGACTTTCGATGCTAAACGGATGGCGCTCAGAAGACGGGAAAGTTCACCGGTTGAATATTGAAAATCATCCTGTTTTTCAATGATGAATTCGCCTAAAGTTTGTAAGGACTGGTCTGACATTTTATGCTTTTTAGATTTTTTCAAATTTCGGAAAATAAAATCAATTTTACTAATAAGTTTCTTTATTGTTGATGTAAATCATAATTTCCGCAGGCAGTTTGTTGAACGATGTTTCTGTAATTGATGATTAATTTATACTTTTGAAAATTAATTCAGGTTGATATTAAAAATTTGTTGAATTTATACCGCTGATATTTAGAATAATTTAATGAAAGTCTTTAAGTTTGGAGGGGCATCGGTAAAAGATGCCGAAGGTGTGAAAAATGTAGGTAAAGTCCTGGAAACTCAGGGCTTCGAAAACTGTTTGCTCGTGGTTTCGGCTATGGGAAAAACAACCAATGCGCTGGAGAAGGTTGTTGAACTTTATTTTAAAAAAGACAACCATCAGGATGAAATAAAGAAGGTAAAGCAAAACCACATTGAAATTGCGGAAGGACTGTTCGAAAAAAAGCATTCTGTTTTTAATGAAATTTCACTTTTCTTTGATGATATCGAATCTTTTTTGAGAAGAAACAAATCTCCGAACTATAATTTCGTTTACGACCAGGTTGTGAGTTGTGGCGAGATGATTTCGTCAAAAATATTGAGTGAATATCTGAACGAAGCCGGTTTTAAAAACCAGTATCTCGATTCCAGGGATTATGTGAAAACAGACGATACTTACCGTGAAGGCGTTGTGAATTGGGATAAAACTGAAGAAAATATTTCAACTTTAAATAAGAATGTTTCTTATGTGACTCAGGGCTTTATCGGTTCTGACAATAATAATTTTACGGTGACTTTAGGAAGGGAAGGCTCGGATTATTCCGCTGCAATTTTTGCCTATTGTCTGAATGCCGAAGCCATGACGATTTGGAAAGATGTTCCGGGCGTGATGACCGGCGATCCGAGAAAATTTGAAAAAGTGAGTCTGCTTTCGAGTATTTCGTATGAAGAGGCGATTGAGATGGCCTATTACGGTGCATCGGTTATTCACCCAAAAACGTTGCAGCCCCTGAAACAGAAGAATATTCCATTTTACGTAAAATCTTTCCTTGAGCCTAAAAAACCGGGAACAAAAGTTGGTAATTCTGAAAAAAATGAGCAGACTGAAAGTTATATTCTGAAAGAAAATCAGGTGTTGATGACGATTGCAACGCGCGACTTCTCCTTCATTGCTGAAGAGCATTTAAGTATGATTTTCATGAATTTGGCTAAATATAACATCAAGATCTCCCTGATGCAGAATACCGCAATTTCACTGGAACTTTGCCTCGAAGACAAGTATAATAATATTGATGCTCTGAACAAGGATTTAGGTGAAGTTTTCAATACAGAAGTGGTGAAAAACGTATCGCTTTTTACAGTGAGGAATACAGATATGAGCAATCTTGGAAGATTTTATGAAGGAAAGAAAGTACTTCTGGAGCAGATTTCACGCAATACTCTGCAAATGGTAACTCAACAAAACTAATAAGAACATGAGCCTCATTTCCAAAGAAGATTTGATAAAAGTTTCGGGACTGTCAAAAATTGGATTTCTTAAAAATCCGGTGGCTAGAGGCATTATGAAATTTGCAAAAATTGATGAGGTAAATGAGCTTTATGATAAGCTGAAAAATAAAGAGGGGAAAGATTTTTTTGATTCATTCGTTCGTGAACGTGAATTGAAATACATTGTTTTTGAAGAAGATCTTGCACGGATTCCCAAAACTGGGCCTTTCATTTTGGTTTCAAATCATCCGCTTGGTGCGATCGACGGTATTCTGATGACGAAGATTCTTACAGAAATCCGTCCTGATTTCAAGATTATGGGGAATTTTCTTCTCGAAAAAATTAAACCGATGGAACCTTATGTTATTCCGGTAAACCCATTTGAAAGCAGAAAAGAGGCGTACAGCAGTACTTCGGGAATGCGAGCGACTTTAAGGCATCTTGAAAATGGTGGATGTGTTGGGATTTTTCCGGCAGGAGAGGTTTCAAATAAGAATAATCCTTTTGATGAAATTCATGATAAAGCATGGGAAAAACCTGCTTTAAAACTGATTAAAAAATCAAAAGTTCCTGTTGTTCCGATGTATTTTCATGCGAAGAACAGCCCATTGTTTTATCAGATGTCGAAAATTCATCCTAATCTTCAAACCTTGCTTTTACCTGCTGAAATGATGAATAAAAGGGAAAAACCAATTCGAATTAGAATTGGAAAACCTGTTTCGGTAAAACAAATCGGTGAGCTGGAATCTACTGCAGAAGTTGAGGAATTGCTGCGAAATAAAATTTATCTGCTGGAGTCCTATTACGACAGGAGAAAATCGCTGATGGAAAAGATGAATCTTCCCAATCTTAAACTAAATTTTCCTTTGCTGAAAGAAGCTAACGTTGTACAGAATATTATTGATGAAACGCCAAAAGAAGACCTGATTTTGGAGGTGGAAAAGCTTTACAATACCGATAAATTTCTTTTCAGAAATGGGAATTATGAAGTTTTTTGTGTGGAATACAACGAGATTCCATCCATTATGAGAGAAATTGGCCGCCAACGCGAAATTACATTTAGGGAAATTGGTGAAGGCAGCAATCTTCCGTTTGATTTGGACGAATACGATAAAACCTACCATCATCTTTTTCTTTGGGACAGCGCTGAAAAGAAATTGGTGGGCGCTTATCGTATGGGATTGGGCAAAAAAATCATGAAATCGGAGGGGATTTCAGGGTTTTATACCAATTCTCTTTTTGAATTCGATCAGGAACTGCATCCGTTTTTCAAGAAGGTAATAGAAATGGGACGCGCTTATATTTCTAAGGAATATCAGCAGAAACCGCTTCCGCTTTTTTTACTTTGGAGAGGAATTGTACATGTGTGTTTGAGAAATCCTGAGCACAAATTTTTGATGGGAGGTGTAAGTATCAGCAATAAGTTTTCTGAATTTTCGAAATCTTTGATGATTGAGTTTATGCGTTCGAATTATTATGATTCGGCGGTGGCGCAGTATGTTCATCCCAAAAAAGAATTTAAAATAAAACTTAGAGACCGCGATAAACATCTTTTCCTTGATGAAGCAGAATCTGACCTTAATAAACTCGACCGTCTGATTGATGATCTGGAGCCTGAAATGCGTGTTCCGGTTCTGATAAAAAAATACATTAAGCAGAATGCAAAAGTTATTGCTTTCAATGTAGATCCAGGATTTAATGATGCGATCGATGGACTGATGTACATTCGCATCAGCGACCTTCCTGAAAGCACCATCAATCCTGTTTTGGAAGAATTAAGCGAGCAGATGCGCAGGGAAGAGGAAAATAATTAATCTGAAAATCAACAGTTTTAGCTAAAATCCTTAAAATTTGCCTGTAAAATTTGTGGGATATGATTAAAGTTGTTATTTTTGCAACCACTTAATCAACAAGAGTAATGGTTTCTTAGCTCAGTTGGTAGAGCAACGGACTGAAAATCCGTGTGTCCCTGGTTCGATTCCTGGAGAAACCACAAGAAACAACAACAATTTGTTACAAAAGCCCTTAAATCTTAGTATTTAAGGGCTTTTTTGTTTTTTGGAAATATCAAAATAATCCAAAATTTCTCAATCTTTAGGTGACCTTCGAGGTGACCTGCCACTTTTTGAATATTTGAGGTAACCGAATTCTTCGCAAACACCCGTCTATAAAGGTGTTCCGTAATTGAACATCTTGTATGAGAGGTCACCGACAAGTAATTTTAACCCTTAAATTCAAAAATATGAATGCGAAAGTTTCAGTATTATTTTACGCCAGAAAATCTAAGTCAAAAGCAAACTCCCGAGTGCCAATCTATATGCGGATTACGGTTGATGGGAAGC
>CAZPQV010000006.1:0-9467 GCA_964588705.1 uncultured Chryseobacterium sp. | reverse complement strand
TCAACTGGTAAAAGTGTAGATATTTCCAAATGGAGCTCTCTTCAAAACCGTTTAAAAGGCAATTCTGAAGAAGCAAGAACGTTGAACAGGCATTTTGATGTCCTTCAAGCCAAAGTCCTTGAAATCGAAAATAAACTGGTAATGGCGGGTGAAACGTTCGATGCTGCTGATATAAAAAATTTACTATCAGGAAAAGGACAAACGGAAATATCCCTTATTTCAGTCTTCGAAGATCATAATAACAAAATGGAAAGCCTTATTGGGAAGGAATATGCGATTGCAACGCTCAAAAATTTTCGAACTTGCTTGAAGCACTTAAAGGATTTCTTGTGGAAATTTCATAATAAATCTGATATCAATGTCAGAAAATTAGAGACGTCATTTCTAAATGATTTCGACTATTACTTGCGAACAAAATCGAGTATTAATAATAATTCGGCGGTGAAGCACACAAAGAATTTGAGTAAAATTTTGAAAATCTGCTATGAAAATAACTGGATTGAAAGAGACTTGGCGCCGTTTTATAAAGGTCGATTTAATGAAGTAAATGTAAACTTTCTTACCGAAGAAGAGCTGAGTTCAATTAGAAATAAAAAATTTAGCGGAAAAGGACTTGATCTCGTAAGGGATGCTTTTGTGTTCAGTTGTTATACAGGCCTGGCTTATATTGACATTTACAATCTGACGAAGGATCAAATTTCCACCGGTGTTGATGGTGGTTTATGGATTATGACCAATCGTCAGAAAACGGGCTCTTCTTCAAATATTCCATTGCTTTCGGTAGCGGAGAAAATACTCAATGATTATGAGAATCATCCTGTAGTTGTGCAATCTGGGAAACTATTGCCTGTTTTTACCAATCAAAAAGTGAACGAATACCTGAAAACTATTGCTGAGAACTGTGGAATTTCGAAAAAACTGACTTTTCACTGTGCCAGACACACTTTTGCGACAACAGTAACGCTTTCAAATAATGTTCCCATTGAAAGTGTCAGCAAAATGCTTGGTCATAAAAGCATCAAAACGACTCAGCATTATGCAAAAATCTTGGATAAGAAAGTAGGAGAGGATATGAAGGATTTGAAATCTAAATTAATGCGGAAAGAAAAGAAGGATCAGGAAAAAATCAGAAAACTCGGTTCATAGCCGAGTTTTACAATTTTTTTGCTGATTAGGAGAATACTTCTCTACCTATATTTATCCAAATAAGCTCCCGGCGTCATACGATATCTTGCTTTAAACTCTCTGAAAAACATTTGTTTATTGGCGAAACCAAGAGTTTTGGCAATTTCTTCAATAGTTTTATTGGCATATTCACCTTTTTCTGCAAGCTCAGTGAAGTGCTGAGTCCTAAGATGGCTAAGGTATTCATTAAAACTAAATCCCGTTTTGGTCTTAATGATTGCCGATAAATATTTTTCGTTGATATTAAAACTTTTGGCTAGAGACCAAAGCTTCAAACCGGGTTGTATGAATTCTTTATGGTCTTCAAAATTTTGAAGTTGCTTTAGGATCTGATTTACTGTTTCTTTGTTGATGGGTTTGTAAGCTTCATAATCAATATTATCGTCGATGCTTTCGTCGGTAGATTCTGTCTTTTCTATGGCTTCAGCTTCTTTTACCGATTTTGGTAAAGCTTCTAATTCTTCGGAGCGAATATTTTTAAATTGTGGATTTGTGAGCAAAATATTTAGTTTATTAGACTTTGCTTTCTTTCTATAAAGCCAATATCCAAATCCTCCAAGTATCAAAACTGAAAAAATTAGGATAAGATGAATTTGACTTCGTTTTTCCTGTTCTTCTAACAGTCTTGGCGTATCAAATTCTTTGTGCATTTTGGTGCGAACCTCACTCATAGCTTTATTCAGATCGCGGTCGATTGCCAATGCCTTCTCAGTATAATAGTAGGCACTGTCTTTTTGGTTTTTTCCCTTATAATATTCTATAATTTTATCGTAAGCCGGGCGAAATTCGGGATAGAGTTTGCCTGTTTCATTATAATCTTCATCAATCATTTTCAGCCAATGCATGGCTTTTTCTCTGTCGCCTAAATGCCAGTGACTCATTCCCAGATAAAAGCGTTCGGTGAGATGTTTTCCGCTATCTTCATAAAGATCTAAGGCATCATTAAGTTTTTGAATGGCACTGCTAAAGTTTTTCTGAAAATATTGGTTAATACCTTCTGAAGAAATAATAATTGGTGAAAATTGTTCATAATCGGGATAAGTCGAGAAGAAATTATTACCCTCTGCTAATAAGTTTTTATTTTCATTAAAATTCCCAAGATGGCTATTAGTATCAATTAAGGCTGTTAGGGAATATAAATAGTAAACTGTTGAACTATTTTCTTTTAATGCTAATTGAGAACGAAAATATGAAGTAGATTCCTGAAACCAAATTTTAGATTCTTCATAATCCATAAAGTATTTCTTTATATTTCCCAAATTGAATTTGGTTGTATAAATATTGTGCAAATTATTGGCAGCTTTATAAAAATCAAGTGCAACCAGAGTTTTTTCTAATGCAAGTTTATATTGATAATCGTTTTGCAATACTTCTCCTATAGTATTATAAGCGTTACCTATTTGATTATTGTTTTTAAGTTGAATTGCAACATCCAGTAAACTATCACTATATTTTAATTGTAGTGAAGATCTTGAATTCGTAACAGCGTGAGTATAACCATTTAGAAGTTTACTTTTATTCTTTTCTTTTTTTGCTAATGAAATATATTCTTTGGCTTTCTCTAATGCTTTTTCTTTATCAGATTGTAGATTCCAAATTTCATTATCCAGTATTTTGTATTGGTCTTCTTGTGAAAATAAATGAAAAAAGGTAAAAAAAGTCACCAAAATGATGCCTTTATTAAGTATTTTTTCTAAATATTTTTCCATTTCTACAAAAACGTGCGGAAAATTTTGCTATGGTTGGTTATCACTAGGTTATGTTCTAATTTTCCGATTTAGATACCAAATTTCCCGATTTAGATACCAAATTTTTCCGATTTATAATACTCGAAATTTACGTAATTTTTTTTTATGTGAAAGCATTTTACATTTGAAAAAATCACGAAAAGATTGAAGTGTGAGCTCGATTTACTTCAACTTTTAAGCAGCTGCATGTGAGAAAATAATTTTAAAATAAAATTTTAATCACATGAAAGTAAAATATTTTTTACTAGTCGGTTTAATGACTATAGCAATGTCTTGCAGAGAAATTGAAGAACAAGTTGAAACAAATGAAATAATTGAAATAAAAAATGAAAATACCAATCCTATACTTAAAGATGATAAAAAAAAGGTTCCAGTATTAGATGTGAAAAAATAAATATTTAACTATTTTTGAAGTTATGAGAAACTTAAATTTTATTCTGATTTCACTGGCTGTTCTTAGTTTACTATTTATACAGTCGTGTAATGCAGAGAGAATGGAAAACAATGAAACCGATTTAAACAATCTTAGAACTGAAGTCAAGAACAAAGAACTTACCGAAATATCTAAGCTTGTAGGTATGGCTTTACAAGATAAGAGCCTACGAAAGCATGTGCTAAGTGAGATGAAGTCTATCGATGCTTATGGCAAGTCGATAAGCTTAGCTTATTTGTTAGGAAATGAAAATAATGTTTCTAGCTATGAGAAAAGAAAATTAGAAAAACTTTCAAATGAAACAGGCAAGAGAATTTCGAGTAATGGCAAGTTTAAAGAAAAACTTACAAACCTATTTCATGAAAAGAAAAAAGAATTTCCACAATTGACTAAAGCAATTTCGTCAAATAATAATACAGCTACCGGGAAGCTGGCAAATCTTGAAATTACACAATACATGGAGGAAAGTAATTTAGAAATGTATTTTCCTTATGAAGAAAATTTCAACTGGGACGAAATTGACGAATATTCTGTGACATTTGAGGATAATAACCCTTATGCTATTCATGAAGGTTTTATGATAAACGGTGTTGAGTACGACTACATCGACGGAATTGATGAAGAATACTTGTATAATAATCCGACGATTGCTTTAGTACCTATTGATAATTATTATTTAGGCGATCAGGTAGCGTATGATTATAATGGTTTCGAATATATTACAGATCCTTATAACTATGCAAGCATACCTCTAAATCCAATTGCTACGTATCCTCCTGCACCGAGCAACTCGAAAGTAAGAGTAAAAAGTAATATGGACCCTTATGCATTGCCTGAGAACCACCTTATTACCACATTTATTCCTAAAGTGATGGTTAGAGGAACATCTTGGAAAAGAACCTTATCTAAAGCACTTAGAATGAAAATTGCGAAAGCAGGTTCAGAGGTTGCGGTAAATCCAACGGGTGGATTGACGGCAATTGCAGGAGCATACTATTTTAGATTTGATATTTCTGCATCTGATTTAAGAAATCATAGATGGAAGGATGTAGGTATTCTGTGGGAACCAAATTGGCATAAAGCAAAAGTAGCGCAGCAAATGGTTGTTTGGGGTCTAAGAAAGAATGCGTCTGAATCAACGGTGAGTGTTGGTAGTAAATTAGCAATTGATGATAAGGGTAATTATACACCTTCAACTTCAGTTAATGTAAATCATACTGTTAAATCTGGAGAAACGGCAATTTTCAGGGGTAATAAGGAACTTGATAGAGTACAAGTATTATCTTCAGTTGTTGGAGGTTCCGAGTTAGATAATAAAACATACAACTACGATGCTACTAATTACTCTGTTAGGAAAGTAGATTTATTTGAATTCTTCTTTGTCCACGATTACACAGCTTTCTAAACTCACATATTATGATTAAAAAAACACTAATCTTTATGATTTTGCTTTCTGCCTTTTTTGTGAAAGCACAATTAAGTACCTCATTTTTTCTCAATACCAATGCTTCTAAAATAGGAGTTGGCTATCAATTCTCAGAACGAACTTGGGCAGATTTAAGAATTTATAGTGGGACAGCCATTGACTATATTACACCGGAACTAACGATAAACCGAAACTTCATAGTAAAGGAAAATTATGATGCTTATATAGGTGGTGGCATCATAATCTCAAAGCCTTTAAATGGTTTTTTACTGCCTTTGGGAGTTGCCGTGAAACCATTTGAAAACCAGAAGAATCTTTCGTTCAATATTGAATTTAATCCGTTATATGAATGGGATGAAGAAGAACTGTTTGTTCGGGGGTTTGTTGGATTGAGGTATAGGTTTAAATAGGAGGAATATTTTTTTAAATATGGAAACATTTTGATGAAATGTATAATTTGATTTATATCCTTCAATAATTTGTAGTGCACAATACAAATACATATTAGGTTGTAGATACGAATAGTTAAATTTTAAGTAATTTCGGAGCAAGAGAATATCAACGCTTTAAGTTAGTATAGTGATTGAGATTTTCAATCACTATATTTTATTTTTATTAGTTTGAATATGAAAAAAATCTTAATTATAAAGTTTTTACTGTTATTTTTTGTGGTTTCTGCTCAATCTTGGGAGATAGAGTACAGTTTTAAGGTAAAAAATGAACTGGTAAACAGAGTATTTGAATTTCCGGCTCATCTGTATATTGATCAGAAAGGACAAAAACTCTACAAAGTTAAATTTGGTATCAGTGAAGAAGTTGGCAAAGAAACCGCAAAGGAATCATTTGTTTTTATTGCCAAAGGACATTATGATTACTTACTATATAAAAATCCTAAAAACACTTATACCATTAGTGATAAAATAAATGGCAAAGAATACATCTTTGAAGATAAAATTTTGCCTCAAGATTTAAAATTAACTAACGAATCTAAACAATTTGGTAGTGTAACGCTAAATAAAGCGGAGATGTTTTTTAGAGGAAGGAATTATCATATCTGGTACGATTCTTCCGCCAAAATTAAAGCGGGACCGTGGAAGTTTGAAAATATCCCAGGGCTTGTTTATCAAATTTATGATGATAATGAACTTTTTGTATGGGAGTTAACCAACCTTGAGAAGTTAGACTTAAATATAAAGAATCCATTTAATAATCCTGATAATAGCATTTTGTCATACGAAGAATATCCGAAAATAAAATATGCTTTATCTGAAAAACTAAAAATGGATTTAGAAAAGCGTGGTAGTAAAATAACAGAACAAAGAAGAGATGGACTTGAGCTTGTATTTGAATGGGAAAAATAAAACAAAAGTGTTTTTTTGTTTTATTTTCATTTTGAACGGAATTTTTGGGTTTTCTCAGAAAATTGATATTCATTTTGAATTGACCTACAGACCAAAAGTAGAAGATACATTACTGATTACGGAAAACCATATGCTTAGTATTGATGTTGTGAAGAATTCATCTTTATTCTATAGCACCCAAAATGATACATCATTTAACTATTCAATTTTTAAAGATTTTCAGAAAAAAAAATATGTGCAAATTGAAAACATCTCTAACGTATTGTATGGAGGCGTATATGAATTCAATAAAAATGATTGGAAATTAGAGTCTGATAAGAAAGAAACCCTCGGTCACACTACATATAAATCTTCAATTGCTTTTGGTGGACGAAAATGGATCGCTTGGTATGCGCCTGATATTCCGTTTATGGATGGACCATATAAATTTGAAGGTTTACCAGGACTTATTTTGGAAATCTCATCCGAAGATGGAGACTATAGTTTCATCGCACAGGGAATTGAAAATAGCAGCGGGACAATAGAATTTCCAAATAAAGCGATTATTTTTCCAACTAAAGAAAGGGAGATTGCTTTCAAAAAAGAGGTGCTTGCAGACCCTTCTGCTCAATATAGAAAAGATCTACTGAACCTTAAAAATAAAGGTCTTGGCGTCTCTGTTACATTTAATGGTAAAGAAGTTTCGTCTAGAGAGACCGAAGCAAACATAAATGCTCGATTTTATGAATGGTTAAAAAATCATAATAATCCAATAGAAAATGGAGAAATTTGGATAAAGTAAATTTTATAAATTAATTTTTCTCATTTCAGTAGAGAATATTTTTTTTAAAATATATGGAATTTCAAATAAAAAACGCAGAATCAATATCCGGAAGAATTCTCTTCATTTATTTATAAAACAAAAAACCCGGCAATCTGCCGAGTTGTATTATTTAGAAAATCATTCTCTTATAATTATTCACTCTTTGTAGGTTGAACTTGCGGAACTAATACTCTGTCCCATTTCTTGAGCATGCCATTTTCAAAAGTGAAATCATAGAATTCATCGGTATTACGGTAAGACAGAACCTTAATTTCGTTGTTTCCCACCATTTCGTTTTTAGAAATTTTGTATTGGTTTCCCAAAATTTCGGTGACTTGCTGCACCGTCATCCCCAGTTTTAATTGGTTCATATTATTACTTTCCATTCGTCCATAGAATTTGGCACTGCAAGAAATGACTGTCCAACTGATGATAAGATAGAAAAGAATTTTTTTCATACTGCTATTTTTTAAATTGTAAGTTTGGTTTTAGCTGTAATAATCAGCGACTTTACTTTAACAAATATACCGAAAAACCCTGTCAGACAACATTCAGCAGATTGAAGATATTTTTATTTTGTACAGATTAATATTTTGCACAAGTCATCTTCCTTTTTCAGATATCTAACATTTTCAAGTACATACTCTTCAGTGTTTGTAGGCAGATTATTAATAACCCTATATTTGATGATATCTCTAACATAGTTGATTATTATTTTTTGCTCTTCCTCAGATATTTTTTCTTTATTGAAATCTTTAATACCCAATAAGTAAACATCTGTGTATTCTTGTTTGTGAAGAAATATTTTAGGAATTTTCATACTTACTTTTGTAAATTGTTCACTATTGGCAACAATCAACACAAATGATCTCGAATAGCTATAACTAGCATTCACATAGTTATAAGTGAAATACTCTTTTCCATTAAGATCCTTCACATAATCAGTTATTTCACATTTAATATTTTGTGAATAAATTATGAAAGGGAGTAGCATCATGCTTAATAAAAATATTTTTTTCATACTGGTATTTTTTTTTCCAAAAACGTATTATTAATCTTATTTGGTTTAAAAAATATTTAACTGAAAATTTTTTTCATTTTTAGTTTTTATTGAAACTTTAGCCATTTTTTAAACATCCACCAATTAGCATATCCTAAGAATATTGAAATAAATATGAATAATAAATTGTAATGAAAAGGGTCATAATAAGTGATTGCTAACAAATAAATAAATAGAGAATATGAAATTTGGATCCATAATTTATTTCCAAATTTCCTTGTCAAAAGAATAGCACAATGAAAATCCAAAAATAAAATATAACTGTAAATATTATATAATCATACAAAAAAATTAATTCAATCATACCTTTCTTAAGTTCAAAAGTAAGTTGTTTATTAAGATTAATTAGTCTATATGGTTCTGCTACTCCATCATAATTAGTTAATGTTCCAAAAAATATTTGGAGAAAGTTTTTCAAACCAAGAGATATTCATAATCCCTATTAATTTGAAAATATTAAGTATGAAATTTTTCATTTTATTTCTTTTTTAGTTACACCCAACGGAACTTAAGGGGGTGGTGTCCTTTTAAGTAACTTTCCTTCAACTTCGCCTGTGCAAAATCGCTTTGTTGGCAGAATGTTTTTTTATTTAATACTTAATTTAATATTTAATTTTCCTTTTGAAGCTTTGTAAGGATAAAAATAAAAAACAGCATCATTACCACCGTAATAATCTATATTAAATACCGTATCAATTTTGCCATTTAATTTTAAATATTGATTTTCAAGGACTGCAATGCTATCATTACTATCTCCTTTTATTTTTACCATAAATGTACTTTAAAGTTTATTGTCTGATGGTTTTAAAGTAAAGGTTTGAGGTTTTGAAAAGTCCGCTATTGTTATATCTTTAGATGCCTCTTTTTGATTGCATCCATATAAAAATATAAAAAGAATTAGTAAAGATTGAAATAATGAGCTTTTCATATTGTTATTTTTTGATGTTGAATTTGGTTTTAGCTGTAATAATCAGTGACTTTACTTTAACAAATATACCAAAAACCCCTTTCAGCAAACTGGAAAGGGGTTGTAAATCATTTGCAGAAGGTATATTTATTAATCAACTGTTTTCCTAAATAAATGATCAGCTTTGTAAAGAATAAACTGTTTACCCATTTTTTTTACAATTATGTATGTAATAATTTGGTTAGGATTATCCTTCGTTATAATTGTTGATAATTTAGCACGATCAATCGTTTTTTTATTAAAATGGGTTGCAACATTTCTATTATATATACCATATTGAAATCTCACATACCTTTTATTATCTATACAAATATCAAAATAGTTAATCTTGTTTTTTTTTTCAAAATGATGATCTTTGGTTCTATCAAAATTTATGTATATAATCTGATTATTTTTTTGAGAAAAAAGCAAAACCGGTATTAATGTTAAAATAATTTTTATAATATGTTTCATGATATTTTTATACTATTTTGATTAAGGACAGC
>CAZPQV010000005.1:27613-74537 GCA_964588705.1 uncultured Chryseobacterium sp. | reverse complement strand
AGTGCCTGCCCTTCCGGAGACATCGCAGTTCTCCCTGCAGAAAGGCGAACCTGGGTTTTAGGTAAAACAATTCGGGTGGTTGCCACCATTCTCACAAACTCAAAAATATCAACTGGTTTTTCATCCTCCATCGGTGTTCCTTCAACAGCAACTAAAGCGTTAATCGGTACACTTTCAGGTTGCGGCGTCATATTGGCGAGAACTTTCAGCATTCCGCAACGGTCTTCAACGCTTTCTCCCATTCCGATGATCCCACCCGAACAAAGCGTGATAGAGGTTTTACGAACATTTCCAATTGTTTCCAATCGATCCTCAAAGGCGCGGGTAGAAATAACTTCTTTGTAATATTCTTCGCTGCTGTCGATATTATGGTTGTAAGCATAAAGGCCGGCTTCTTCCAACCGTTTTGCCTGATTTTCGGTAATCATTCCCAAAGTACAGCAAACCTCCATATCCAGTTTTGTGACTTCGCGAACCATATCCAAAACTTGCTCGAACTCCGGCCCATCCTTCACATTTCTCCAGGCTGCTCCCAAACAAACCCTTGAAGAACCATTGGACTTAGCGTTCATCGCCTGGTTTTTAACTTCATCAACCGTTAGCAAACCGCTCATTTTCACATTCGTGTGGTACCTCGCCGCCTGCGGACAATAGCCACAATCTTCCGGACAGCCACCGGTCTTTACGGAAATCAGTGAAGAAACCTGTACTTTATTGGGGTCGTGATGTTCGCGGTGCACCGAGGCAGCACGATAAATCAGTTCCGAAAAAGGCAGGTTGTAAATGGCCAAAATCTCTTCCGATGACCAATTGTTTTTTGTCATTTTTACTTTTTTATAGATTTTTTTATTAAGTTTATTTTTTCAGGAAAGGATCCCAACCCTGTGCTGTAAGTGCCACCAGTTCATTACTACCGCGAGCCACCATAAAATTTCCCTGCTCCAAATCCACCGCGTGACCAATCACCGTGAAGTCCGGATGGTTATTTATTTTATCGTAATCATTAGGTGAAATGGTAAACAGCAGTTCGTAATCTTCGCCACCGCTCAAAGCACACATTACCGGATTCAGATTGAGTTCGTCGGCTGTGGTAATCGTAAGCGTATCCATCGGGATTTTCTCTTCGTACAAACGGAATCCGATTTTCGACTGATCAGAAAGATGCAGAATTTCAGATGCCAAACCATCAGAAACATCAATCATTGAAGTCGGTAAAACATCCAGTTCTTCTAAGATTTTCTTCACATCGGTTCTTGCTTCCGGCTTCAACTGTCGTTCCAGAATATAATCATAACCTTCCATTTCCGGCTGCATATCTGGATTGGCAAGAAAAACAGAATGTTCTCTTTCCAAAATTTGAAGTCCAAGATATGCGCCTCCTAAATCTCCGCTCACTACCAGTAAATCATTGGTTTTAGCACCGTTTCTTTTTACAATTTTATCGGCAGATTCCATTCCAATCGCTGTAATACTCATCACCAACCCGGATGTAGAACTTGTGGTATCGCCTCCCACTAAATCTACTTTATAGTAATCGCAGGCGAGTTTTATTCCGGCATAGATTTCATCTAGTGCTTCTACCGGAAAACGGTTCGAAACCGCAACAGAAACCAAAATCTGCGTGGGCACAGCATTCATTGCCGCCACATCACTCAGGTTCACTACCACGGCTTTATAGCCCAAATGCTTCAAAGGAACATATCCAAGATTAAAATGGACACCTTCCGCCAAAACATCAGTCGTTACAACGATTTTTTTTCCTTCGGAATCTATAACCGCCGCATCATCACCAACCGATAATTCCGATGATTTATTCACTAAACTAAATTTTTCGGTGAGGCGTTTTATCAACCCGAATTCTCCCAGTGCTGATATAGGTGTAAGTTGTTCCGACATATTATGATCTTAGTTTAATTTTCGTCCAGTTTTTCTCCTCAAAAGTTGACGCATCAATATTTTCCGGCTTAAAAGGCAGTGCTTTAATATCGGCTTTTGTAAATACTTTGGCATCTTTGGATTTATAGCGGTTCATCACCTCCAGAATATCATCCGGCGGCGTTGTCGATTTCCGCAGCATCATATCAATCCACACCCCGAATGCTTCAGAAGTTGCACAGTGTGTTCCATCCGGAAGATAAAATTTGTGCACAAACTGATAGATACTCGCATCCTCTGCAATACCGTCAATTTCCAGACTCACATAAACTTCCTGATCCATGTAAATCTCCCTGAAAAACGAGAATCTTTCATGCAGAATAACCGGCCCAATTCCCCAACGGTTCAGTTCAGAAAGTCCCATTTTATGCTTCTTCATAAACGACATTCTCGTTTGCGCGCAATATTCCACATACGACGAATTGCCAAGGTGTTTATTAGCATCAATATCTCTCCAGCGTACTTCAAATTTATGGTAGTATGTTGACATGTATATAATAGTTTTAAGTATTTCCTGTTATTTTTTTATGGCAATCCCTTTCCATGCAGAAGCAGCCGCGTCGGGCCGGGCTTTCCGTTCATATCTTTTTTTTCCTGCGCACTAGCCATCTAAAAAAAAGGATAACCACTGCAATCCCTATTGCGGACTTTAGGCTTCGAAAAAAGATTGAGGTTTCAAAATTAAGGATTAATGGCCGTTTAGAAAAATTGTATTTTTGCGAAAGACTTTATGAATAAAAAGCAAATTATCATCATCGGTGGAGGTGCAGCAGGATTTTTCTGTGCTGCTAATCTCGATGAAACCATGTTTCAAATAAAAATCCTCGAACAGAATTCCGATGTTTTACAGAAAGTAAAAATTTCGGGTGGCGGAAGGTGCAATGTGACACATGCCTGTTTTGATCCACGCGAACTCGTTCAGTTTTACCCTCGTGGAAATAAAGAATTGATGAGTGTTTTCAGCAAATTTCAACCGGGCGATACCATGGAATGGTTCGAAAACAGAAACGTTCCTCTAAAGATTGAAGACGACAATCGTATTTTCCCCGAAAGTAATTCCTCCCAAACCATCATCAACTGTTTTTTGAATGAGGTTGAGGCAAAGGCAGAGCTTAAGACCAAAACTGCTGTGAAAGAAATTCAAAAAACTGAAAATCAATATTTAATTAAAACCAATAATGGAGATTTTGTCGCGGATTATATCGTTTACGCTACTGGGAGTTCGCCAAAATCATTGAAAATTCTTGAAAATTTAGGTCATAAAACGGTTCCTGCGGTGCCGTCGCTTTTTACTTTTAACATCAAAGATGATTTACTGAACGATCTGCCAGGAACCAGTTTCGATTACGCCGAAGTTTCCATTCCATCACTCAAAACGGATGAAAGTGGACCACTGCTCATCACGCATTGGGGACTTTCGGGGCCGGCGATTCTAAAAATTTCTGCTTGGAAAGCACGGGAACTTTTCGACTTGAATTACAAGTTTGAAATTGAAGTCAACTTCATTGCAAAAACCATTTACGAAGCCGAAGCTCTGTTCTTAGAATTCAAGCAAAATCATCCTAAGAAAACCATCGGACAAAGCAAAATCTACGATGTCACGAACCGTTTCTGGAACAAACTTTTAGAGATTTCAAACATCAATTCCGAAAAACAAATCGCGAATATTTCGGGACAGGAAATGAAATCCTTGCTTGAAAATCTTTGCAGAAAAACCTTTAAAGTGGACGGAAAATCCACCTTCAAAGACGAGTTTGTAACTGCGGGAGGTGTAGAACTTAAGGAAATTAATTTCAAAAATATGTCTTCCAAAATCTTGGAAAACCTCTACATCGCCGGCGAAGTTCTGAATATTGATGCGGTAACAGGAGGTTTTAATTTTCAGGCGTGCTGGAGCGAAGCTTGGATCATTGCACAGGATTTGAACGCAAAATAAATTCTATTTATAATAAGTCTCGGGCCGTGTATTTATCTTTATTTTATTTAAATTTGAAAAAATTAATCATCATGAAAAAAACGATATGGGTTTTTGCAGTTTTATTTGCATTTTTGTTTTCTTCCTGTCAAATTCGGGTTGTTGATGCCCACAAACCTTTGCGTGATAATTCTTTAGAACTTTACAAGAAATATACTATTCAGAAAAATGATGCCTCTATTGTAAAAGTAGAAGTTGTAAAAACTGATGCTGATAACATTTATGGCAAAACAAAAACAGGAGAGATCATTACAATTCCAAAAAATGAGATTAGGGAAGTAGATAAACTTGATTTGTTGAGTTCACTTGCAATTGGCGCTGCAGCGATTTTGGCTGTTATTTTTGTTCCAATTTAGTATTATGAAAATAATATTTTTCCTATTTGCTTTACTCTTTTCCTCCTTAGCGTTTTCTCAAGAAAAACCTGATCTACCGTATTATGTAGAAGTAGAAAAGCCAGCTGAATTTCCTTTAGGATATGAAAATCTCAGGAAAATGATTGCCGACAATTTCCGAATGCGCAAAATAAACGTCACTGAAAATACATTTTGTGAACGCAATTCATTGTAGAAAAAAATGGAAAAATAAGTCATATCACCGCTAAAAGTGACAACGAATCGTTCAAACAGGAAGCGATCCGCTCACTTAAAAAAATAAAGAACTGGTGGAAACCCGCAACCATCAACGGAGAGCCTGTGAGATACCGTTTTCGAGTCCCTTTAAATATTAATTTTGAATAATATTATTTTCCAATCATCTTTTTAATCGCATTCAGCTTCATCAGCGCTTCGATTGGCGTCAGTGTATTGATGTCGATTTTCGTCAATTCTTCACGGATATTTTCCAAAACCGGATCATCTAACTGAAAAAATGACAGTTGAAGATTTTCTTCAGTAACCTTTTTTATTTTCTCTTTCGAACTGCCTTGCGTCCTGCTTTCTTCCAATGTTTTCAGAATTTCGTTGGCTCGGTTCACGACTTTTGCAGGCATTCCTGCCAATTTCGCCACGTGAATCCCGAAACTGTGTTCACTTCCGCCCTGAACCAATTTTCTTAAAAAGATAATATTTCCGTTATTCTCCTGAATCGTAACGTGGAAATTTTTTATTCTTTCAAAATTCAGAGTCATTTCATTCAGTTCGTGATAGTGTGTGGCAAAAAGTGTTTTCGCTTGCGTCGGGTGCTGGTGCAGATATTCCGCAATCGCCCAAGCGATGGAAACGCCATCATACGTTGATGTTCCGCGCCCAATTTCATCCAATAAAATCAGACTTCTTTCAGAAATATTGTTGAGAATATTGGCGGCTTCATTCATTTCCACCATAAAAGTCGATTCTCCGGCAGAGATATTATCGGTCGCACCAACTCTGGTGAAAATTTTATCTAAAACTCCAATTTCAGCATGCTTTGCCGGAACAAAACTTCCGATTTGAGCGAGCAGACAAACCAACGCAGTCTGGCGAAGTATCGCAGATTTACCTGCCATATTCGGTCCCGTCACCATAATAATCTGCTGCGAATCTTTATCGAGATAAATATCGTTTGGAATGTATTTTTCGCCTAAAGGGAGGGCATTTTCAATGATTGGATGTCGTGCTTCTTTTAAATCTATCGCAAAACCATCGTTCAGAATCGGCCTTGTATAACTCTCAGAAACAGCAAGTTCACTCAATCCAACCGCCACATCCAACTGTGCAATAATATTTGAATTTCCCTGAATCTGATCAATATAATTCATCACATTTTCACAGACTGTTCTGTAAAGCTGATGCTCCAAAACAGAAATTTTTTCTGCCGCACCGAGGATTTGGGTTTCGTATTCTTTCAGTTCTTCAGTGATGTAGCGTTCGGCACTCACCAAAGTCTGCTTACGGATCCACGCTTCCGGAACTTTGTCTTTATGTGTATTCCGGACTTCTATATAATATCCGAAAACGTTGTTGAAATCAATTTTTAGCGAGGAAATTCCGGTGCGTTCAATCTCACGCTGGCACATTTCATCAAGAAAACCTTTGCCTTTTGACTGCAGATTTCTCAAGCGGTCGAGTTCTTCAGAAACACCTTCTTTAATCACATTTCCTTTTGACAAACTTACCGGAAGTTCCTTATTCAGATGCGATTGCATAAAATCAATCAGCTCTGAAAGATCAGTTAAAGGTTCCAGCCACGCCAAAACATCGTGGTGTGCATGAAGTTTTGCTTTGATTTCTTTAATAGAAATTAAACTCTGCCGCAGATAACCAAGTTCTTTCGGTGTAATTTTTTCTGAAGCTAATTTTCCCATCAAACGGTCGAGATCAGAAATGGTTTTTAACAGTCCCTGAATTTCGAATTTCAGATAATCTTCATTGTTGAAAAATTCAATGAGCGAAAGGCGTCGGTTGATTTCGTTATCGTCTTTCAGAGGCAAAATAATTCTTCTTCGCAGCAATCTTCCACCCATTGGAGTAGAAGTTTTATCAATAATATCCAAAAGACTTTTCCCTTCTCTGTTCGATGGATAAACGATTTCGAGATTTCTCAACGTAAAATTGTCCATCATCAGAAAATCGTCCTGTGGAATTTTCTGAATTTTAGTGATATGATTCAGTAAATCGTGGTACGTATCTTCAACCAAATAAGCAAAAATGGCTCCGGCTGCGGTAATTCCCAGTTGCATTTCTGCAACACCAAATCCCTTTAATGAATTTGTTTTGAAATGATTAGTTAGTTTTTCTTTGGCGTAATTATACTGATATGCCCAGTCTTCCAGTTTGAAAGAATTTTTCCCTTTCAGTTGAGTAGGCAGTTCTTTTGTTCTTTGATAAATTATCTCGCTCGGATCGAAAGCGTGAACAATATGAAGCAGTTTTTCGAGATTTCCTTCGGAAACTAAAAATTCTCCCGTTGAAATATCCACCAATGCCAAGCCATATTTTTCCTTTTCTTTATGAACCGAAAGCAGGAAATTATTCTTTTTCGAATTCAGAACCTGATCATTGAACGTAACGCCCGGCGTCACCAGTTCTGTAACACCTCGTTTCACGATTCCTTTTACAGTTTTGGGGTCTTCCAACTGGTCGCAAATGGCAACGCGAAGTCCGGCACGAACCAGTTTGGGCAAATAAGAATCGATGGAATGGTGCGGAAATCCCGCCAATTCGATATGAGAATCGCCGTTATTTCTTTTGGTAAGCACAATTCCCAACACTTGGGATGCTTTGATGGCATCGGTGCCGAAAGTTTCGTAAAAATCTCCCACTCTAAAGAGCAAAAGAGCATCAGGATATTTGGCCTTGATGCTGTTATACTGCGTCATTAAAGGGGTTTCTTTCTTTGTTTTTGCCATTTTTTTGTTACGCGGAGCTCTTGGAGGTTTTCACAGAAAGCACAGATTTTTTTTAATTTCCTAAAGTTTTTAGTTTCCCTTTGCTAATCATCTTAGATGGTTCTTAGTCTATCTCAGAATTTCACAACTATAAAAAATCTTTGTTTGTCCTTGCGTTTACAAACTTTGTAATTTGTAAAAAGTGAAAAACTTTGCTCTCTTTGTGTTTTAAACTTAATTTTGCCAAAAATACAAAAATGTCTTCCACCAAAAAACTGAAACTCGAAGAACTCGGGCGCATTGATGTAGAAACGTTCAAGGAAACCAAAAAAATTCCTTTGGTTGTGGTGCTCGATAATGTTCGCAGTATGCATAATGTGGGCGCAGTCTTCAGAACGGCGGATGCCTTTATTGTAGAGAAAATTATTTTGTGTGGAATCACTCCTGTTCCACCTCATCGTGAAATTCATAAAGCAGCTCTTGGTGCTACGGAAAGTGTCGATTGGATTTACGAAAAGGAGATTTCAACAGCCATAAAAAACCTGAAAAACGACGGCTTTGAAATCGTTGGTATTGAACAAACCACGAACAGCCAAAATATTGAAGATTATGCCATTAATCGGGACAAAAAATACGCTCTGGTTTTAGGCAACGAAGTAGATGGACTGAGTGACGAAGCGCTTCCACTGTATGACACATTTCTCGAAATTCCGCAATTGGGAACCAAACATTCGCTGAACGTATCGGTGTGTGCCGGAATTGTGATCTGGGAGTTTTTCAGAAACCTTAAGTAATTACTCTTTCAAATAATTAGAGGCAACAAGATTCCATTTTCCGTCAATATGTTTGTACAGACCGACTTTATCAACCAAAAATTCGGCAGTAAATTCCTTTTGGGAATATTCTTTCCAAGCTTTATCGAAGTTTTCTCTGGTTAAATCTCTGAAAGCAACCGTTAAATGAGGTTTAAAATTTGTCTTTTCCGGTGTGTAGTAATTTTTCAGTTCTGCTGCCAGATGAAATAGTTCCGGTTTTTGTTCCGGTTTTAAGAATATTACGGGATTGTTTTTATTGTCAAAACAATCGAAGCCCAACAATTTTAACTCAAAAGATTTTGTAGTAAGCGGGAGATTTGAAAAGGTTTCAAGCAGTTGCTCTTCGTTTTCAACTTTTGACCAAAATGGCGGTATTATGGTGATGTGCGGGAAGTTCTTCCAGGATTTCACACTCTCGAAACGGTCTGCAAAATCTTTAGAAAATGCTTTTATCTCCGAACTTAATTCAGAATTTGGTGCAATTGCAATAAAATATAGTGAAGAAGTTGCCATAGCACAAAAATAAAAAAACTGCAACATCTTGGGAGACAGTGCAGTTCGAAATAAATCTAATAAAAAGTAAAAATGAAAGGTTGCAAATATACACTTTAAAAATGATACCAAACAAGCTTTTTTAAATTTTCTTTAATTGTTCCTTTTTAAGCTATAGTTTTTTCAAAAATCCCTAAATTAGCCTAATGTTTATTAAAGACTATATTTCTAAAGATTATCCGGCTTTCAACCATACAGATTCTATCGAAGAGGCTTCCTGTATTGCAAAGGAATTCGGATATTCTCATATATTCATAAAAAAGAAGGGGGTTTATGTTGGTGCTTTAAGCCAAAGTTTTTTAGAAGAAAGTCCGGAAGGAAGCCTTAGTTCGCTGGAAATTCATTACGAAAAATTTGCAATTCTTGAAGATGGAAGCATTTTGGATACGGTGAAACTGTTCTACGTTTTCAACTCCAATATCGTTCCGGTAATCGGTAAAACCGAAAAATATCTTGGCTATATTTCATGCGACGATATCTTTAACGAATTTTCGAAATATCCTCTTTTTTCAGAAAATGGTGCAATACTGACTGTTCAAAGCAACAGTACGCATTATTCATTTACCGAAATTTCTAAAATTGTAGAAGAAAATAATTCTAAGATTTATGGCTGCTACATCAGCGCAATCAACGAAGATAATATACAGATTACCCTGAAAATAAACAGTGACAATCTGAGTTCGATAGACGAAACCTTCGAACGCTACGGCTATAACGTGGTGCACAAACACTACGACGACGAGAAGGAAACTTTAATGAAAGACCGCTTTGGATTTTTTCAGAAATATTTGGAGTTTTAATATATGAAAGCTGCTATTTACACACAGAAAAGCGACCTCGATACTTTTCTTTATCTGAGCAAGTTCATTTCTGAACTCGACAAGAGAGGTGTTTCGGCGGTGCTTTATTCTGGTATGGCAGAAGCAATGCAGTTTTCGAAAGATTTTGATACCTTCTCCAATAAAAATGACCTTCTCGAAAAGAAAATCGACCTTTTTTTCACTTTCGGTGGCGACGGGACTTTGGTAGCGTCCCTCCTATTCGTGCAGGATACAGAAATTCCTGTGGTTGGAGTAAATACAGGAAGACTGGGTTTTCTGGCAAGTTTCACAAAAGACGGCATCTTCAAAGAACTCGACTGCATTATTCACGGAGATTATAAAATCTCGAAACGTTCTGTGATTGAAGTCGTTTCACCACAGTCTGGACTATTTTTTCCGTTTGCGCTGAACGACATTACCATTTCCCGTAAGGAAACCACATCCATGATTACCGTGGAGTCTTATATCAATAATGAGTTCCTCAATGTATTTTGGGGCGACGGCGTTATCATTTCAACACCAACCGGTTCTACGGCATATTCTTTAAGTTGCGGCGGCCCGATTATATCTCCGGAGAACGATAATTTCGTCATCACACCCATTGCTCCACATAACCTTAATGTAAGACCTTTAATCGTAAAAGACGATGCAGAATTCCGTTTGAAAGTGGCGAGCCGTGTTCCTCAGTATTCTCTTTCGTTAGACTCCAGATTGGTGCACATCAATATCGATACCGAGATTGTTCTTAGAAAAGCAAAGTTCAAACTGCTTCTTATTCAGCCAAATAATCTTAGTTTTTATGAGACCATCCGTCAGAAATTACTTTGGGGGCAGGACAAAAGAAACTAGTTTAGTTTTCTGTCAAAATTCCGTATCTTTACAAGACAATTTTTAAACTCAAATAAACATCTAAAAAAGTAAAAATTATGAGTAGAATGTTTCCGGCAGGTGTTGCCACAGGACAATTGGTTACAGACATTTTCGAGTATGCAAAGCAGAATAAATTTGCGCTGCCTGCAGTAAATGTTATCGGTTCAAGCAATGTAAACGCTACGATGGAAACCGCTGCCAAACTCAATGCGCCGGTTATTATTCAGTTCTCCAATGGTGGTGCTGCATACAACGCAGGAAAAGGACTGAGCAACGACGGACAGAAAGCAGCAATTTTAGGAGGTATCGCCGGAGCAAAACACATCCACACTTTAGCAGAAGCTTATGGTGCAACGGTAATTTTGCATACCGACCACTGTGCGAAAAAACTTCTTCCTTGGATTGACGGACTGATGGATGCCAACGAAGAATTCTTCAAGCAAACCGGTAAAACTCTTTACTCTTCTCACATGCTTGACCTTTCGGAAGAACCAATCGAAGAAAACATGGATATTTCCGCAAAATACTTCGAAAGAATGGCAAAAATGGGAATGACACTTGAGATCGAACTTGGTGTAACCGGAGGTGAAGAAGACGGTGTTGACAATACAGGAGTAGATTCTTCTAAATTATATACACAACCTTCAGAAGTGGCTTACGCTTACGAAAGACTGAAAGCCATTTCTCCAAACTTCACAGTTGCTGCTGCATTTGGTAACGTTCACGGTGTTTACAAACCTGGAAACGTAAAACTGACTCCAAAAATCCTTGATAATTCTCAGAAATATGTTCAGGAGAAATTCGGAACCGGTGAGAAACCAATCAATTTCGTATTCCACGGAGGTTCAGGATCTTCACTTGAAGAAATCAGAGAGGCAATCGATTATGGTGTTGTTAAAATGAATATCGATACCGACCTTCAGTTTGCTTACACAGAAGGAATCCGCGATTATATGGGCGAAAAAGCCGAATACCTGAAAACTCAAATCGGTAACCCTGAAGGTGATGACAAACCGAACAAGAAGTTCTACGATCCAAGAGTTTGGGTAAGAAAAGGAGAAGAAACATTCGTAACTCGTTTGGTTGAGGCATTTGAAGACCTTAACAACGTAAACACCCTTAAGTAATTACAGATTTGAAATATAAATTCTAAATTATTTTCAGCATAATAGAATTTATACATTAAATTTGCAAACCACGAAATCTATAATTTTTAAATTTCAATTAAATGGCATTCGACTGGTTTAAAAGAAAAGCAAAAAATATCACCACTTCCACAGAAGAGAAGAAAGATGTGCCGAAAGGACTATGGCACAAAACTCCCTCAGGAAAAATTGTGGAACACGAGGAACTGAAAAGAAACAATTTTGTTTCGCCTGAAGACGGTTTCCACGTGAGAATCGGAAGCAACGAGTTCTTCGAAATGTTCTTTGACAATAATGAATATAAGGAACTTGATTCCGGAGTAGAAAGTGTTGATATGCTGAAGTTTAAAGATACTAAAGCTTACACAGACCGTCTGAAAGAGGTAAAAGCCAAAACCAAACTGAACGACTCCATCCGAAATGCGGTTGGAAAAGTAGGTGGCAACGAAATGGTGATTTCGTGTATGGACTTTGCTTTCATCGGAGGCTCACTTGGTTCGGTGATGGGCGAAAAAATCAGACGTGCGGTTGATTACTGTATCAAGAACAAACTTCCTTACATGATTATCTGTCAGTCGGGTGGTGCAAGAATGCAGGAAGCTGCTTTTTCGCTGATGCAGTTGGCAAAAGTGCAGAGTAAACTGGCTCAGCTTTCGGATGAAGGACTGCCATATATTGCTTATCTGTGTGACCCAACTTTTGGTGGCATTACCGCTTCGTTCGCAATGACTGCCGATATTATTATGGCAGAACCAGGTGCGCTTATTGGATTTGCGGGACCTCGTGTAATTCGCGAAACCATTGGTAAAGACCTTCCGGAAGGATTCCAAACTTCAGAATTTTTAATTGAAAAAGGATTTGTAGATTTCATTGTGAAACGAACGGAAGCTAAAGAAACCGTTGCAAAAACCGTTTCGCTTTTGGTTCATGCATAATAACAATTGTAACAAAATGATAAAAATCTCACCTTATTAGGTGAGATTTGTTTTATGAGAAGTACCGCAAAAATATTTTACCGTTCCATCCGCCGTTTGTCCTTCGACAAGCTGATGCGGCTTGCGGGCTTGGTGCTTCGTCATCCTCTTTTTACAATTCTTGCAACTTTCGCAACATTCAGAACTTATACTACTGCCGAAAAGTATTTTCCTGATACCAGTTCTACAAACGGCATTGGAAATGCCTTTCGCCATGCACTTTGGACTTCCGTCGTCATGATGTATTGCTGCAAAATCTCCTCACCTCAAAAAGCTTTAGCATTCTGCAAAAAATTTACAGATATGCACGAGGAACTGTTTCCAAATCTTCCTTTGGAAACCAAAATGGATCTCCACAACAATCAGGTTGGAATGGATCTTTTTATGGAAATGCTCCCGGGAATCCACCGTCAGTTTTTCGAAATCAATTTCTTTATTGGTAATCTTTTTGAAAAAACAAAAACAGCTAAATTGCTCACGTCTTTGGAGGAAGATCACGGAAATGAACTGGTTTATCTTGAAGAGTAATAATTAATAAAATTTAACTTTCAATATGCAAGTATAAAGTCTAAAAGTGTTATTTTTATCCTTCCAAAAAAGATACTATTATGTTAAAACAAGCATTACTGAACGAATTCGAATACGAAGCGGAAAACACAAGAAAGCTTTTAAAGGCCATCCCTGATTCTGCGATTGATTATAAGCCACAACCTCATCTGTGGTCTTTGGGACAACTTGCGCAGCACGTTGCAAATATCTACAGCTGGTTCGATGGAACATTCAATTACGATAAGTTTGATATCAATACCTTGGAATCTAAAAAATATGAACTGACTTCTGCCAACATCCTGAATGAATTTGAAGAAAATTACAAACAGGCCAAAGAAGTTCTTGAAAATTCGGACGAAAGTAAATATTTCAACGACTGGTCATTGGTTTCGGGAGAACAAACTTTAATTGGACCAGCGCCAAAAGCGGTTATGGCAAGAGGTTTTCTATACAACCATCTTTATCACCACCGTGGAGAAATCGTTGCACATCTAAGAACAACGGGAAACAGAATTCCGGGACTTTATGGCCCAACTTATGAAGATCTGAATCCATAAGAGCGATTAAATATAAATAAAACCATGCTTAGGCGTGGTTTTTTTATTTAATTTTGGATTTATGAAAAATCTTCTTCTCTTATTCTGTGTGATTTCAACCTTCGGTTTCGGACAGAATTTAAAAACACCTTATGAAAGAGGTAACGGAAATCAAACCACTACTTATGAGGAAATGCTGAAATTTTATAATGAGCTTGATGATAAATACCAAACGATTCATATCAGAACTTATGGATTGACCGACAGCGGTGAGCCTCTCAAAGTTGTTTTCTATAATCCTGATTCGAAATTCAATAATGAAGATTTCAAAAATAAATCGGTGGTTTTCATCAATAACGGAATTCATCCGGGAGAACCTGACGGAATTGATGCTTCGATGATGATGTTGAGAGATTACGCCGAAGGAAAACTGAAAACACCGAAAAATGTAGTTTTGGCAGTCGTTCAGACTTACAATATTGGCGGAATGCTGAATCGTGGGAAATATTCCAGAGCCAACCAAAACGGTCCCGAAGAATATGGTTTCAGAGGAAATGCAAGAAATTTTGATTTGAACCGTGATTTTATAAAAGCAGATTCGAGAAATGCGGTGAGTTTTCAGGAAATATTTCAAGATTTAAATCCTGATGTTTTTATTGATAATCATGTAAGCAACGGCGCTGATTATCAATATACTTTAACCTATATCAATACCAACAAGGAAAGACTTGGAGCGGTTTTGGGAAATTATTTTCATGGTGAAATGAATGATGCGATCGTTACCGATTTAAGAAAGAAAAAAATTGATCCGATTCCATATGTCAACGTTTGGGGAACGACTCCTGAAAACGGTTACGATCAGTTTATGGATTCGCCGAGATATGCCACCGGCTACACTTCATTATTCAATACTATCGGAACAGTTCCGGAAACCCATATGCTGAAACCTTATCGCGATCGTGTGAAAGTAACCTACGAAAACATGGTGAGTTTTATTAAACACACAAACGATAACGCTCTGAAAATAAAATCTTTAAGACAAAAAAATTTAGAGCAATATAAGCCTGGAAAACCGTACAGTATTCAGTGGAAGATTGATTCTACGAAATATAAAACCTTGGATTTTAAAGGATTTGAAGCCGGACAAAAACCAAGTGAAGTATCTGGAAAAAACCGTTTGTATTACGACAGAAGTAAACCTTTTACCAAAAAAATAAAATTTTACGACACCTATATTTCAACGAAAGATATTGTAATTCCTCAGTATTATGTCGTTCCGAAATCGGAATGGAAAATTCTGGAGCATTTGAAACGGAATAAAATTGAGATGAAACCGCTAGAAAAAGACAGCCTGATTTCTGTAGACGTTTATAAAATTGCCGATTACAAAACCAATACGAGAGCCTATGAAGGGCATTATCTTCATTATGACACTCAAGTGAGTAGCAGTGCGCAAGAAATAAAATTCAGACAAGGGGACTTCCTGATTTGTACAAAACAAAATGGTGTAAAATACCTTTTGGAAACCCTTGAACCTGAGGCTGTAGATTCATTTTTCAACTGGAATTTCTTTGACTCCATCCTTGGACAGAAAGAATATTTCTCCGATTATGTGTTTGAAGATACGGCCACAGAGCTTTTAAAAAATAACCCAAAACTTCGTGAAGAACTTGAAAAAAAGAATTCGGAAGACCAAAAATTTTCCGAAAACGGCCGCGCACAACTCGATTGGATTTACAGAAATTCGAAGTATTACGAAAATTCACATTTGAGATATCCGATTTATAGAATCAGATAATTTAAATCTTACTGCCCTCGTTCCAATAATAACTGTCGGGATAAATTCTTTCCCCGAAGATCGCAGTGCCCACACGAATTATGGTGGAACCTTCTTCAATCGCGACTTCCAGATCGCCACTCATTCCCATAGATAGTTCCTCCATCTCAACATTTGGAATATTTTCCGTAATGATTTGATTCTGAATATCTTTAAGCAGTTTAAAACACAATCTAACTTTTTCTTTCTCTGCACTGAAAAGCCCAATCGTCATCAACCCTTTGATTTTCACACGGTCAAATTTTGAGATTTGCTTTACCAAATCCAAGGCATTTTCAGGTTTCACACCGAATTTACTTTCTTCTCCCGAAGTATTCACCTGAACGAGAATATCAATGGTTTTGTTTTCAAACTCTAACCGCTGTTGAAGTTTTTCAGCCACAGAAAGTCGGTCGATGGACTGCACGCAGGCAACATCACACTTCAAAATATCTTTAATCTTATTGCTCTGAAGATGGCCGATAAAATGTTTCTGATGAGCAAAATCTTTCAACCCATCATATTTCTCTTTGAGTTCCTGCACTTTATTTTCACCAATAAGCGTTTCTCCGGATTGGAATGCTTCGATAATTTTTTCTGCCGGAACTGTTTTAGTAGCCAGCAAAAGTTTAACCTCATCCGGATTTCTTCCCGAACGCGCGCAGGTTTCACGAATTCTTTTTTGGATTATTTCAATGTTCTGCAGAATCATTTAACAAAGATAATCAATACCGATTTTCCAGTTCTGCCATACCTTCAGGCGTTACGCAATCGTAACTCCACGCCGGTTCAAAGGTCAGCGTAATTCCTACTTTATAATCTTGGAAAGTTTTTTCCAATGCGTTTCGCACTCCGGTTTGTATGGCTTCACCCATCGGGCAATGTGGTGACGTGAGTGTCATTAAAACCTCAATATGATTTTCCTGAGGAAATGTAATGTCGTACACCAATCCCAAATCGATGATATTTACCATCAGTTCAGGGTCTATGACTTCATAAAGTGCAAATTCGGCACGTTTTTTTTCTTCGTAATATTTGTCGTTCGGATCGAAATTCATTCTAAATGTTTTGTTTTGTGTAACAGTAATTTAAATACGTTTGTGCAGTAAATCAGGGCTACTGCCAACCATAAAACGAGCCCTCCTTTAATAATCAGAAGTTCCTGCGTTATTAGTCCCAAAGCAAAAACCAGAAATGCAGCAATGAAAGTTCTGAATTGCCAAACCGTCAGTTTTTCACTGTAAAGATGTTTTGGCAACGGCACTTTTACCTTTCCGGAAAGATGCTTGTAATGTCCGTTCCAAATAATAAATGGCAATGTTTTGAAGGTTTTTCCCAAAATAATATTCGTAATCCATCCCATGAAAAGCAGGTTTCCGTAAAGCATTGTCCAGCGGTAACCATTTGAAAAATAAACCACAGGAATCAACAAAACTGAAATTACAAGACTTAAAAATGACAGAAACGAATGTTTCATCAAGAGTTCTACACGTTTCCTTAAACGGTTTTTATACGCATCACGAAGATACATCAGCCAAAAAATAATTCCGATTAATACCAAACCTGCATACACAAGACTTCTTGTGGTGATTTCA
Organism: uncultured Chryseobacterium sp.; assembly: GCA_964588705.1. Classification (GTDB taxonomy): domain Bacteria; phylum Bacteroidota; class Bacteroidia; order Flavobacteriales; family Weeksellaceae; genus CAZPQV01. The sequence goes on along the minus strand of CAZPQV010000005.1, from coordinate 57,647 downwards.
ATGAAATATCCATCGGTAAGAAACAGTATTAAGCCAGCATTTTGAAAGATAAATGCGTTGAGTAACAAATGGTTTTTATCTGATTTTCCCAACAGAAACATTGGAACCAATTTTGTGCTCACTCCCGTTATCAACTGAAGAAACCATCCTGCAATTCCGGCGTGTGCGTGGAGTTTTAGAATTTCGAGGTGACTGACATCAAAGAATGGAAAAGCAAGATTTATCGCTAATAAAAGCCCGACAGTTACCGTAAATAAAAGCCATAGAGCGGAACTTGTAATAAATAACTTTTGTACGGAATATTTCTTACAGATTCTGCTTGTTTTCCATACGTTGATAACATATAGTATAACTGAAAACACGATCAGCGAGCCTCCTGTAATCATGAGCCAACCCACACTCAGGTTCCAGAAAGTAGAGGTTAAAAGGATAATTCCGGTGGCGAGCGTGTACCAAACCAGCGACGCCATTTTCTCGCTGTATAAATCCTGTTCGCAGATGACCGGCAGCAGTTGATGTGCTGCTCCAAATATAATCATCGTTCCCCAACCTAAAGCCGCGATGTGCACGATGGTCAGCATATGCGGAGTGAAATAATGTTGTGTAAAAGATTGCGGAGTCAGCAGCATTACGACACAGAGAATGACAAATGCCACTGCTCCCGTTGCATAAAACGGAAGAATGGCGCTGTTTCCCGGAGCTTTTCCTATGTTTATATCAGCCATTTTTGATTATTGCAGATGTTAGATTTTTCTTAGACGAAAAGTTTTTGTATGAATTCGTTTTATTTTAGGTGAGCAAAGTCTAAGAATAAATTCTTGTCGGGTTTACTTTTCAATTCGCTTGCGAATCTTTGCTCACTTCGATCGAAAACAGAAAAATTAACCTTTGTGTTAAATTAATTAGCAGCGTTTAAAAAGTTAAATTTTCGTGAAAATCAGCATCTTAACATTTCCTTCTTCGATATTGTGGATATGGATTTCATAGTTTTTATCGGCCAATTCTTCTAATAAATAAACCGGTACACGCTTGTGGTCCACGTAAAGTGCGTGTCCGTTTGGAAGCGTTTCCAATTCACCAAGAATCGCCTGCATTGGTCCGGGCATTTCAAGTTCGCGGACATCAATTTTGCGAATTTGTTCCTTAGAAAATTTGGCGTAAACCTCTTTGAAAGTTTCCTCATTATCCATCATAAGTTTGTCATCCGCAGTTTGCGAAGAGTGAGTCACTTCTTTCACTTTTTTCAGAAAGTAGGTATGAAATTCTTTCTCGCTGATGGTTTCTACAAAACTGTCCTCTGCTTTTTCCTGCTTCAAAAGATGGATTAAAGGAGTCGGAACAAAATTATTGATGATACAGAGAATCTTACCAGGCTTCACCTCTTTGAATCTGCCAAGAATTTCCTTTAACGGATCGGCGCCATCATCAATGATCGGCCTAACATCGTAGAAATCAATATCTTCTTTGGGAGCATTTTGCAGCCAGTTTGGTTTCAGTTCGCTTTTGGCTTCTTCCTTTACCCCATTTTCTCCTTCAAATTCAAATCCAAGCGGAGTCAAAACTCTCTTAAAATCTTCAACGGTGGCGCCGCCCATTTTCGCAGCTTCAGCAATGGTAACACGCGAAGCCATAATTTTTCTAAGAATCGGATTCTTAAGCTTTTCCAACGGTTTTGCGATTGAGGCAATGGCGTCAATGCTTTGTGAGTTGTGCTTTATGAGTTCCGATATTTTTGTTTTTGCTGTAATTGTTGCCATTTTACTGTATTGTTTTTGCCCAAAATTCATCTTCGTAATTTTCTTCTGCGGTATGCTCTTCACCATGGAGAATTTCACCTATTTCTTTCAGTTGCAGTATTGAAAATTTCTTTTCAAGCCATGGAAAAAGTTCGCGCTCTTCATACCTCGTATGGTCGTCCACCAAATCTGCCAGTTCAAGATACAGGCCGTAACTTTTTTCAGCAGTGCGTACATTAATCTCATTGATTTTTGCAAGAATTTTTTTGTGTTCCTCTACGCCGCGAGCAATCATTTCGTCCTGTAAATCAATAAACAACAACTTTTCTTCGGTCTGAAAATGATGCTCTAAATGATTGTTCCAGAACCAGTTGATGTATTTCGTCATCCTTTCTGCCTCAATTTCTTTTTTCACGCCTTGGCGAAGCTTCCAGCAGAACAAAAGGGTTGCATGATGCTCCCGCGAGACAGGCATAAGATTTTCGTTTCTTTTTATGGGCTTTCTTTCCATTTGAAATTTTTTAGGTTAGTGCTTTTGAAAATTTTGGTACTTTCTGTTGCTCCGTAATTTTCATTCGGTCGCTAAGAATCAGTCTCAACGAAGAGTCGTTGGTAAAGAAACTCCAAACCCAATTGATGAAAATGATGAGTTTGTTTTTCACACTTAAAATCAGCATCAGGTGAAGGAACATCCAGAAAACCCAGGCAAAATATCCTTTGAAACTCAAGAACGGCAAATCGACTGCAGCCTTGAATTTACCGATAGTTGCCATAGATCCCTGGTCTTTATATATGAATGGTTTCAGTTCTTTTTTCCGAAGCATCCGGTTGAAATTCCCGGCTAAATTCTTGGCTTGGTTTATGGCTACATTGGCTACCTGTGGATGTCCTTTGGGATAATTCTCAGACTTCATCATGGCGATATCTCCTATAGCGTAAACATTTTCAATTCCTTCAATTTTATTGAAATCATCTACTAAATACCGGTTGTTTTGGGTAAGTTCTTTCGGTATTCCATCCAGAACATTTCCTGTAACTCCTGCTGCCCAAATCACATTTGAAGTTTTAATTTCTTCACCTCCGGAAAGTTTCAGCACATTATTTTCAAAGTCTTTCACAAATTGATTGAGCATTACTTCAACGCCAAGTTTCTTCAAATATTGCAATGAAGCGGTTTGTGCCAATTCACTCATATTTCCGAGTGTTTTACCACTTCCTTCCACCAAAATAATTCTGATTTTTGATGTATTGATTTCCGGATAATCATTTGGCAAGATATGTTTTTTCATTTCGGCAAACGCTCCGGAAAGTTCCACACCTGTTGGTCCGGCACCGACAATCACGATATTATATAATGACTCGTCGATATTTCTGCCGGAACTCATCCTTTCAAAATTTCTCAAAATGCGGTTTCTTACCTGTATTGCATCAAAGGTAGATTTAAGCGGAAGCGTAGATTTCTCCAGACTCTCGTTGTTGAAATAATTGGTTTTGCAACCGGTGGCAATTACAAGGTGATCGTAATTAAATGTTCCAATATCTGTCGTAATTGTTTGGTTATCAGAGTTTACTCCATACACTTCCGTCATTCTGATACTGATTCCTTTTTTCTTTTGAAATATTTTTCTGAACGGAAACGAAATGCTCGACGGTTCCAATTGTGCAGCCGCCACCTGATAAAACAGCGGCTGAAACTGATGATGGTTTATTCTGTCTAATAAAAGCACTTCGTAACCCTTCGTATCGATGTGTTTCGCAAGCTGCAAACCTGCGAAACCACCTCCTATGATGACTACTTTGCTTTTCATTTTTGTTGATTTTTTTAATCTGCTTTATAGTGTTTATAAGGCTTTTGCCAGTTCTCTATCCAGTTGCAGTGCCTTTGGAAACAGATATTTGTTTTCAAGCTCATGATGTTTCACTAAGTTTGCTTCGAAATCGCGGAAATACTGATACAGATAAGAATAAGAGTTGCAGGCATTTGACGGCGGTGTAAAATTATTGGTCAGCCGTCTAAGGAAATACAAATCTTCGTTTGCGATTTCGTGTTCTTTCATTAAAATATTAATCGGATGGTCTAACGTTCCAACTTCATAAGTCAGTTTAACAGACTCACCCTGTTTTTTTGCCAATAACTGTCTTATTACCGGGAAAAGCACCTGTTCCTCATTCAGAATATGGTCTAAAGTATCCTGCAAAAAGTGATGTGCACTTGTGGCAACACGGTGAAGTTCAGGGTTTGAGCTTCCGTGATGTTCGGCAACTTTCATCGCCAAATCATTCAGGTTTTCTGCGTTTTCTTTAATGTAATGATGATGTGTTTTTTCGATATGATCGATCAGTTGGTTCAAATCCCAGGAGTCATAATCATCTGATTTTGAATCGGAACCGGTTTCATTACAGCCAAAACTCACGCCTTTCTCTTTCAGCAACTGTGCTTTTTTGATGTCTTTTTCGCTAATCGTTCCGGGTTTTGTCTTTGTCTTCGTCTCCTCTGTTGGGTTTTTAGCAATTTTTACATGATACCATTCCGGACCTTTTTCCAAATATTCCCAAGTAAAAATATTACCACGCTCGGCTAAAAGTTCGTAATAAAGTGGTTTTGGATCGTGATCGTTCTCAATGATGAAACTTTCGCCCGGATTCAGTTTATCAAACCATTGGAAAATTGTTGGATGTTTGAATTTCGGTTCTATTTTAGTGACGTCCAGTCTTTCAATAACTTCTTCTTTTGTTGAAGTATTGTTTTTTGCAATTTTTACGTGATACCATTCCGGACCTTTCTCCAGATATTCCCAAGTGAAAATATCGCCACGCTCGGCAATCAGTTCGTAATAAAGTGGTTTTGGATCGTGATCGTTCTCAATGATGAAACTTTCGCCCGGATTCAGTTTATCAAACCATTCAAAGATGGTGGGATGCTTAAACTTCGGTTCTATTTTGGTGACATCGAGTCTTTCAACGGTTTCTTTTTTTTCTGAATCTTTATTTTTTTCGATCTGAACGATGAACCATTCCGGACCTTTTTCCAAATATTCCCAGCTGAAAATATCGCCACGCTCGGCAATCAGTTCATAATAAAGCGGTTTTGGATCGTGATCGTTTTCTATGATAAAACTTTCCCCAGGCTGCAAAGCATCAAAATGCTTGAACACAGTTGGGTGTTTCAGTTTCGGTTCAATCTTGGTAACATCTAATGTTTCTAGCGTAGCCATTGGTTTAATATTTTTTGTTGTTATTGAATTTAATTAAAATCAGACTTTTTTATCTTATTTAATGTTAAAAAAATTATCCTCTTCTCAGAAGCAGCTTTTCATCATCTTCTTGATTTCTAAACTGTTTAAGAGTGGTTTTTCCATAAATTTCCTGCAGTTTATCACGTGCTTCTTTGTATTCGTTATGAATAGGACAAGGATTCGTTTCCGAACAAAATGCCAGCCCCAGTCCACAACCGTTGAACATTTTATCGCCGTCAATTGCTTTCACAATATCTGCTAAAGATTTTTCGGCTTCCTGATCAGAGATATAAAAACCGCCGTAACGCCCTTTTGCCGACTGCAAAAACCCCTTTTTGCTTAATCCCTGAAGAATTTTTGCAATAAACAGTTGAGGAGAATTGATATTGGATGAAATCTCTTTAATATTCACCATATCACCGTCCTTGGATTGCTGCGCGATAAAAATCATCGCTCTTAAGGCATATTCACATGTTTTTGACAGCATTTGTTTTTAATTTCTTTTACAAAGTTAAAAATATTTTTTTAATTCGGACTATTTTGTCTTATTTAAATTAAAATTATTTCCTTTTCTCTTCTTTAACGCTTATAAATAAAAAACTTAGCCGGAGTGAACCGACTAAGTCTATAAAATTATATTTAATTATAAATCTATGCCTCAACTGCTTCTGCAGCATGTTTCTTCACAAGATCCTGTTGTACGTTTGGCGGTACTAATTGATAATCCGAGAATTTCATAGAGAATTTCGCTTTACCACCGGTAACGGAACGTAATGTTGAGCTGTAATCATCCATCTCTGCCAAAGGAACATCGGCAAGAATCTTCTGATAATGTCCTTCGGTATCCATCCCTGCGATCATCGCTCTTCTTGTTTGTAAATCTCCCATTACATCGCCGGTTGCATCGTTTGGACAAAGAATTTCTACACGATACATCGGCTCCAGCAATTGCGGATGCGCATTGTGGAATGCTTCTTTAAACGCACCTGATGCTGCCAGTTGGAAAGAAATATCGTTACTGTCCACACTGTGCATTTTACCGTCGTAAACAGAAACTCGGATGTTCTGACAAGGTGAACCTGTCAACGGCCCATTCTTCATCTGCTGCATGATTCCTTTTTTGATGGCTCCGATATAACGGTTGTCAATCGCACCACCTACAATACACCAGTAGAACGCCAGTTTTCCACCCCAAGGAAGATCTTCAATTTCCTGCTGACGGATGTTCAGACCTTGTGGTTCAGGCATGCCTTCGTAGTAATTTTCTACGCGCATATGGATTTCTCCAAACTGACCAGCTCCTCCGGATTGTTTTTTGTGTCTGTAATCGGCTTCCGCTTTTCCGGTAATGGTTTCACGGTAGGAAACTTTTGGATTTTTCATTTCCATTTTCACACCGAATTCTCTTTCCAAACGCTGTTTTACAAGATCGATATGCATCTGTCCCTGACCTCCAAGAATAGCTTCTCTTGTTTCCTGATCGATGTCTACTTTCAGCGTCGGATCTTCTTCTTTAATCTTATTTAAAGCAGCAAAAAGTTTTTCAGTCTCTGCAGAACTGTCAGTGTAAACGGCTTTTCTAATCGTGCTTTCTGGGAATTCCATCGGACGTACTTTTCTGTTCAATCCTTTGGTATTCAATGTGTTATTTGCTTTCCCTGATTTCAGTTTTACGGTTACCCCCAAATCTCCGGCCTGAAGTTTATCAACCTGAATTCTTTCTTTTCCTTTAGCCAGGAATAACTGAGAAATTCTTTCTACTTCTCCGTTATCAGCATTCACCAATTCGTCACCCGGTTTCAGAGTTCCGGAAATTACTTTGAAATAAGAAAGCAATCCAACCTGAGGTTCGGAAGAAGTTTTATAAATGAAAATCGTTGTTTTATCGTTTGGATCGTAGGCAACTTCAGAACCGTCAACCATAATTCTGTTTGGTCTTTCGGCAGGTGAAGGTGCAATATCGTTCAGGAATCCCATAATTCTTCCGGATCCCATATCTTTCAGTCCGGATGCTACGAACACAGGGAAAAACTGCTGATGTGCCAATGCAATCGTCAGTCCTTTTGCCAGTTCTTCTTCAGAAAGTGTTCCGGATTCGAAGTATTTTTCCATCAGTCCGTCTTCATTTTCAGCAGCGATTTCTACCAATGCATTGTGCATTTCTTTGGCTCTTTCCATTTCGCTTTCAGGAATTGGCTTTTTCTCAGGTTTACCTCCTTCTTTTGGGAATTCATAAACCACCATTCTCAGTGCATCCAAAATTTGATTAAATCCTTCACCGGAATTCAACGGATACTGAATCGGAACGAGTTTATTACCAAATCTTTCTTTAGCCTGCTGAATGGTATTATCATAATCTGCCTTAATGTGATCCATTTGATTCACCACGAAAATTGCAGGCGTCTCGTATTTCTCTACATATTCCCAAACCAGTTCTGTTCCCACTTCCACGCCTTCAGCAGCATTAAGAAGAATTAACGCCGTATCTGCAACTTTTAGTGAAGAAACTACTTCGCCAACAAAGTCATCAAATCCAGGCGTATCGATGATGTTTATCTTATTATCTCTCCAGTTCACCAACATTTGGTGTGAGAAAATTGTTGCTTCGCGCTCGTGCTCTATATCGGTATTGTCCGACACAGTGTTGTGTCCTTCAATCGTTCCACGGCGCTTAATGGCTCCGCCCTCGTATAACATCGTCTCTATAAGCGTGGTTTTGCCACTGCTTGAATGACCAAGCAAAACCACGTTACGTAAATCTTTGGTTTGTGCACTCATAATATTATGATTTTAATTATTTTTTGATTAAAAAAAAGAAAATGACGGGCATTTAATTTTTTTGGGAAACTAAAGTTACAAAAGATTTTTATACGAAATATGGTTTTTAAATCTTAAAACAGATGACATTTAACAGAAAAAGACAACATTTTTCAGAAAAAGCATTTAAAATGGAGATTTAAATTGAAAATTGTTTTTTAAATTTCACCCGGATTTTATCTTTGAATAAAATTTTACTCTATTTTTACTTAAATTTTTCAGAAATGGTTTTAAGCAGAATATGGTCGGCGTTCATCATCGTCGCGATTGTTGTAGCAAGTATCAAATATATATTTTCACCAAATTACAAGGCCATATATAATGATATGGTGGTGGGAAAAGGCGGCGACACCGTGATGATCAGTAAACAGCCAATGTCTGCACTTGCACCGAATATTCAGGAAAGTTTGATGAAATCTCCGGATTTTACGGAAAAACATATTGGTTATAAAACCGATTCACTGAAACAAAGTGTGCAGGTTTACCGAGTTTCTAAAGCCGATGGTGTGATTGGAACTTCTGAAACCGCGGTTAAAATCTGTTTGGGACTGATTGGAATTATGACGCTGTTCATGGGATTTATGAGTATTGCTGAAAAAGCAGGAGGAATTAATTTATTGTCAAGAATGATTCAGCCGTTTTTCTCAAAACTTTTTCCAGAAGTGCCCAAAAACCATCCGTCGTTCGGGCATATGATGCTGAATTTCAGCGCCAATTTACTTGGACTTGATAATGCAGCGACACCTTTCGGGTTGAAAGCGATGGAAAGTCTTCAAACCCTAAATCCTTCAAAAGATACGGCTAGTAATGCACAGGTGATGTTTTTGGCGCTTCACGCGAGTGGTTTGACGCTGATTCCGGTTTCCATTATTGCGATTAGAGCGAGTATGGGCGCCGCGAATCCTACGGATATATTTCTGCCATGTCTTATTGCCACTTTTGCGGCTACAATGGCTGCGATGATTATCGTTTCTTTGAAACAGAAAATCAATCTTCTGCAACCGGTAGTTTTGGCCTATGTTGGTGGGATTTCAGCAATTATCGCAGGACTTGTGGTGTTTTTGGTTAAACTCAATCAGGAAGAGCTTGCTTCTTTTTCGCAGGTTTTGAGTAACGGAATTATTCTTTTTATCTTCTTTGCCATTGTTCTTGGCGGTGTTTATAAGAAAATTGATATTTTCGATTCTTTTATTGAAGGGGCAAAAGAAGGATTTTGGGTGAGTGTGAAAATCATTCCTTATTTAGTGGGAATGCTTATCGCAATCTCTCTTTTGAGAACTTCAGGCGTTTTTGAAGTGATTATCGACGGAATGAAATGGCTTGCCAATGTCGCCAATATGGATACGCGTTTTGTGGACGGTTTGCCTACTGCATTAATTAAACCTCTTTCCGGTTCCGGCGCACGTGGAATGATGGTGGATACCATGGCTACTTTCGGACCGGATTCTTTTGCGTCCCGTTTGGCCGGCGTTTTACAGGGAAGTTCGGATACCACTTTCTACGTGATTGCAGTTTATTACGGTGCTGTGAGCATCAGAAATACAAGATATACGGTTGGCGCGATGCTGCTTGCGGATTTGGTGGGGATTATTACTGCGATCACATTGGCGTATTTGTTCTTTGGGTAAACCAGGGTGCAGGATACAGGGTTCAGGATGAATAATGATTGAAAACTGCTTTAAAACTAATTTTGTATTTTGGATGAAATTAGTTTTATCATGAGTTACAATAAGTTAGACATCTATAACATTTCTTTTGATTTGTTTATTGAAAATCATCGTTTATCACTTAAGCTTCCAAAACATGAACTGTATGAGTTAGGCAGTCAAATCCGAAGATCTGCGGATTCAGTAAATTCAAATATTGTTGAGGGTTATGGAAGGAGAATGTATAAAAATGATTATCTAAGGTTTCCAAAAATGTCACATAGCAGTTGTGATGAAACAATCAATCATATTAAAAAAATTAATATACTTTATCCTGAGCTTCAGAGTGATTTTGAAAAACATACTGAAAAGTATAAGGTTTTAAGTGCTAAACTTTATACTTATATCGAATACGTAAGAAATAACTGGCGCTCATAATTCAACATTGCACAATGTAACCTGCACCATGCACCATGCACCTAAAAAATGATTCACGATAAAGACTTTATGATGCGGCAGATAAAGCAATTCTCAGAATTTATTGCTGCAATGCTGCTGGGAAAAAATGAAGGCAAACCTCAGGAACTTCTTTTGGTTTTTGAAACTCACATGAAGAATGTTTTCAAAATGTCATTTGAAGAGCTTTCTGTAAAATCTTTTGAAGAAATCGAAAGTTTAATCTCAGGAAAAGAAGACACTCAGAAAGCTGTTTCCTATGAATTATTAGGACATTTGTTTTACTTTAAATTCAAAGAAACTGGAGATACAGACCTCGGTGAAAAATCGAAATATTTCTACAATCTTTGGCAGAAAAAGAGTAAAATTTTCTCGATGGATGTTATTAAAAGGCTTGAAGAATTACAATAAAAAAGACCGTGAAATTCACGGTCTTTAATTTTTATATTCTGAATATTAGCAATATTCGTCGTACGCTGCCTGAAGGTTTGCTGCAATTGCTCCTGCAGGATTTCCTTCGATGTGGTGTCTTTCAAGCATGTGAACCAATTCGCCGTCTTTGAAAAGTGCTACACTTGGTGAACTTGGCGGGAATGGCGCCATATGTTTTCTTGCTTCTGCAACAGCATCGCCGTCGAAACCTGCGAAAACAGTTACCAAATGATCAGGTTTTTTATCTCCTGTTAATGAATAAACCACGCCCGGTCTTGCAGCACCTGCAGCACATCCGCAAACGGAATTCACCATTACCAAGGTTGTTCCCGGTTGTTTTAGTGCTTCGTTTACTTGCTCCGGAGTTGTAAGGTCCTGAAATCCTTTATCTGTAAGCTCAGCCTTCATTGGCATTACTAATTCTTCTGGATACATAATATTATTGTTTAGTTGTTAGATGATTTTAGTTGCAAATTTAATCAATTATGTTATTTAATTCTATTGATTTATGTTATCAAAAGTATTCCAATTTTCTTAATCGGACAAATTGACCTTTTTATTAACGCAATGATAGACAAAGAATTTAATATGCTAGTTAAAAATAATTAAGGATAAACAAGGAATTATCATCGATATTTAGTGACAAATACATTAATCTTCGATTACACTTTGTTAAATATCTGCATTAACAAAAAGAAAAACCCGAAACATAAAATGCTCCGGGCTTCCAATCAAATCGATATGCAAAGGTTGAATATCCTGGGTTGAGTTTCGGGATACGAGATTCGAGATAAACTTCGAATCTTATACTTCCGAAATGTTTTACGAAAGAAGTTTCTTCGCCATTTCTGAGATGCTTTTACCATCAGATTTTCCGGCCAAAGCTTTGGATGCAACACCCATTACTTTGCCTAAATCTTTCATTGTTTCAGCACCGGTTTCGGCGATAATGTTCTTCATTTCGGTTTCCAGTTCTTCTGCGGAAAGTTGTTTTGGCAGAAATTTTTCGATTACCTTCATCTGTGCTTCTTCCACATCTGCCAAATCGGTTCTTCCCTGTGCCGAGAACTGTTCGTAAGAGTCTTTTCTCTGTTTTATCATCCGTTGCAAAATGGCAATTTCCTGCTCTGCAGAAACTTCTGCACCTCTTGCTTCGGTTTTTAAAAGTAGAATCTGCGATTTCACAGCGCGAAGAGAATCAAGGGCCACTCTGTCCTTTTCCTTCATTGCGGTTTTAATCGCTTCGTTTATGGTATTTTCTAAACTCATTTTTTTAAAGTAAAAATTAACTAATGCAGCAGTGTAACAACCAAAATTGCTACACTGCGGTACATCAGCAAACTCTAGTCAACATCTTTATTTAAAAATCTGTTTTCTCTAACTTCCATTTTTCCGTCGTTTTCGGAAAGGAATGTTCTTATATTTTGTTCTGAAGCGTTTTGTCCGCCAATAGAAATATTTTTTCTTCTGAAAGCCGGAACTGTTTCGAAATCACTCGCTTCATCAAAATTCTGATATCTTGAGTTGAACTCTTTTAGTTTGTTTCTTCTTTCATTCACCTTTTCAGCATTGGTTGTTTTGCTGATGAATGTAAACTCTTCTTTTACCTCAACAATTGTTTCTGTTTTTAGCTCTTCCGCAAATGCTTTTGGTATAGAAGTTTCCGCAGGTTTTTCTGCAGGGATATTTGCTTTTGGCTCCTCTTTTACCTCATTGAAAGGTTCATTTTCAGCAGGAGTGTCTACAAAGAAACTGAAGGAAATTGGCTGTTCTTCTGAGAATGAAGATTTTTCAGCAACCGGAGTTTCATCTTCAATTTCAAATTTAATAGACTGAGATTCTACTTCTTCAGAATAATCCTCATAAGTGAATAAATCCGGTTCGTTGATGATTTCTTCTTCAACTTCGAAGGTTACCATTGGGGTTTCTTCTTCCGGTTCTTCTTCAAAAGTAACTTCAGTGATCTGAGGTTCTTCTTCTACAATCATACTTGGAGAAGCGGTTTCTGCGCAGAAAACAGGTGTTTCATCTTCCTCATCATCCAGACTGAAAAGGCTTTTTCCGGAGAACACTTCCTTTTCTTCTCTTTCTGCTTTAGTTCTGAATGGAGATTCTTTTTTTGGCTTATCCGCCGTATCTTCTAATGAATATTTAATCTTTTCGGCTGTCCCTTCATGTATAACATTGTCTTTTGCAAAACCTGTTGCAATTACAAGCACGCTCACAGCATCGCCTAACTCCTCATCTGTTCCAACACCGAAAATAATTTCAGCAGTATGTCCCGCTTCTTTCTGAATGTGGTCCATAATTACACCGATTTCATCCATGGTAACTTCCGTAGCACCACTTCTGATCAGTAACAAAACATTCTTCGCTCCGGTGATTTTATTATCGTTCAATAATGGGGAATCAAGGGCTTTTTTCACCGCTTCTTCAGCTTTGTTTTCGCCTGAAGCTTTACCGGTTGACATCAATGCTGTTCCTGAATTGGCAAGAACGGTTTTGGCATCACGGAAGTCGATGTTTACATCAAAATATCCGGTAATTACCTCAGCCATACCTTTTGCTGCGTTCGTTAAAACTTCGTCGGCTTTTGCAAATCCCTGCTTGAAACCAAGATTACCAAACTGCTGTCTTAGCTTATCGTTATTAATGACAATCAGTGAATCGACATTACTTCTTAGTTTTTCAAGACCGATATCTGCCTGTTCTAATCTTCTTTTCCCTTCAAAACTGAACGGAATCGTTACGATACCAACAGTTAGGATTCCCATTTCTTTAGCAACTTTGGCAATTACAGGTGCAGCACCGGTTCCGGTTCCACCACCCATTCCTGCAGTGATGAAAACCATTTTGGTATTCTGCCCCAAAGATGCCTTAATCTCATCAATACTTTCGATGGCTGCTTTTTCTCCAACTTCAGGATCGGCACCTGCGCCAAGACCTTCTGTTGTCGAAACACCAAGCTGCACTTTATTGGCAACCGGATTATTATCCAGAGTTTGAGCGTCGGTATTACAGATTACGAAATCTACGCCGTGAATTCCGGTTTCGTACATGTGCTTCAGTGCATTATTACCACCGCCACCAACACCAATGACTTTTATAATTGAAGAGTTTCCTTTTGGTAAATCAAACGAAAATCCCTGTGTATTAAAACTTTCCATATCTTATTGTATTTTTATTATTCAACTTCTTCAAAAAACTTTTTAACGCTTTCCATTATTTTCTGACCGATCGTCAACCTGTTTCTTCTTGTAGTTTCCTGAGAAACAGTCGCTGTATCTTCCGTTTCGACCAGTTCTACTTTGGTATCTTCATTTTTGTTTTCAGGAGTTTTTGTTTCTACAACCGGAATTTCTTCTTCGTGAAGAGAAACTTTTTTATCTCTGATTTTCAAGCTTTCCATTAAAAGACCAATTGCTGTCGCAAATTCAGGCCCTTTAAGAAACTGATTTTTATCGTTAGAAATATATTCGTTAGCGTATCCAAGTCTGCTGTCGAAACCAGTAGTGTAATTTGCTAACTGACGCATGTGTTTCAGGTTCGATCCACCACCTGTAAGTACGATACCAGCAATCAATTTTTTCTTCTGTTCGAATGCGCCATAAGCTCTCAATTCGGTATTTACCATTTCAAGAATTTCTTCAACTCTTGCATTGATGACCTGAGCTAAAGTCTTAAGTGAAATCTCTTTATCTGCTCTTCCATGAAGCCCCGGATTCGTAACGAAAGTTCTGTCTTTCTCCATTTCCGGTACTGCAGAACCAAACTTCACCTTCAGTTGCTCTGCATGTTTTTCAATAATTGAACAACCTTCTTTAATATCTTCTGTAATGATGCCGCCACCGTAAGGAATGACGCAAGTGTGACGGATAATATTGTCTTTGAAAATTGCAATATCTGTAGTACCGCCACCGATATCTACAATTGCAACTCCCGCTTCTTTTTCTTCTTTTGTAAGCACGGCTTCGGATGATGCCAGAGGTTCAAGCGTAAGCGCCTCCATTTCGAGACCTGCCTCGCGAACGCATCTTGCAATGTTTCTGATGCTTCCCATTTGTCCCACAACTACGTGGAAGTTAGCTTCCAGACGCTTGCCGTGCATTCCGATAGGTTCCTGAATTTCACCTTGGGAATCAACTTTATATTCCTGAGGTAAAACGTGAATAATTTCTTCTCCCGGAAGCATAACCAGTTTTTTAACCTGCTCTTTCAGTGCTTCGATATCATCTTCTGTGATGAACTGATCCGGATTATCTCTCATGATATAATCTGAATGCTGAAGAGATCGGATGTGTTTGCCTGCGATACCAACCGTTACTTTGTGAATGGCAACTCCTGAACTTTTTTGTGCTTCTTCAACCGCCGACTTTATCGAACTGATGGTTTGTGAAATGTTGTTGACGATGCCCTTGTGAACACCGAGACTTTTCGCCTTCCCCACTCCCAGAACTTCTATTTTTCCGTGAGTGTTTCGGCGGCCGACAATCGCAACAATCTTGGTTGTTCCGATGTCCAGTCCTACTGAATACTCTTGATTTGTCATTTTATGTCGATTTGATTTTTTTATTCTACAATTACTTTTGGTTTTGATTTTGGCTTTTCTGAAGTCGCAGGTTTCGGAGTTGCTTTCTTTACTTCAGGTTTTGGTTTTTCAGTGACCTTAGGCTTTTCCTTCGGTTTTGCTTCAGTTTTAACTGCAGGCTTTCTCACTGTTGATGCGATATTTTCTGCTGCCATCGCAAGTGCCTTTTTCCTTTGAAGCTCGGGCGCTTTTTCAAACTCTTTCCGTCTTACATTCAGAATGCTGTCGTTATCTTTATAGTAAGGATTAAGCGTTGTTACAATCTGATTATCAAACCTTACCGAAATTTTATTATACTTTTCAGGTTCCTGATAAACCAGGAATTTTTCTACAAAAGTTTTAAAACCTTTTACTTTAAAATCTATATTATCAAGGTTGCCAATTTCCACTTTAAAATTGCCTTCGCTCGTCAGTAAATTATAGCTGTTCTTCTCTTTGGTAATCCCTATGAAATATCTGTTGCTGAAATCATCTTCATCAATTTTCTTTACCAATTCTGCCAGTTTCAGATATTCATTTCGTTTAACATCGCCTGTTACCAACATTACAGGATGCGAATAGATTTTCGAAATCGGAAACTCGTTTCCTTTGATATCTACATAAAAATCTTGACCACCTTTCTGAAGCCTGAAAGCCGGAACTCTCTGCACAATGTCGATATTGAGGTTTCCATTTAAATTCAAATAAACATTCGCGCTGTCAACTGATGGGAATCGGTTGATCTCCTTTTCCAAAGTAGGAATGTTGATATCCCCAATTCTTTTTGACGGATTTGAGTTTTTGATGAAATCCTTCACATTCTTTTCATCAATAAAATAAACCTTATCCGTTCCCTGTGGATACACCATATTTACAGATACCTTCTCCATTGATGCGTTGTTGTGACGCTTCAAAGAGAAACTCAGCAGAAATCCGAAAAGGATAACCGTGACAAGGATCTTAAGTATTCTCCACTTGTTTTTCATTCGTTATGCTGGAAGCCGGATGCTGGATGCTTGAAGCATTTCAACTTTCCGACGGTTTTTATATTTATTTTTTACTCATTAATATTAGACAGCCATTCCACAATCGGGTCATAAAGACGGTCGATATTTCCCGCACCTACGGTAAGCAGAATGTCAAATTCTTTTTCTTTAATTTTATTAAATGCGTCTTCTAAAGACGTTACTTCTTTCTTATTGTGCTTCACTTTTTCCAATAACCAGTCTGAAGTTATTCCGGGATAATTTTCCTGTAATTCTCTTGCCGGATAGATATCTAAAAGCAGTAATTCATCACAGTCTTCCAGGCTTTTGGCAAATCCGTCTGCAAAATCTCTTGTTCTGCTGAAGAGATGCGGCTGGAATGCAATCAACAATTTTTTATCCGGGTAAAACGTTCTGATAGAGCCGATTACAGCATTCAATTCTGTCGGATGATGCGCATAATCGTCCACATAAATTTTACCGTTTTCAAAGTGATTTATCGTATATCTTCGCTTTATGCCTTTGAAATTGGCAATGCCTTTCTGCAATGTTTCAAATTCAACGCCTAAACTGTTGAGTAAAGCAATGGCTGCCGTGGCATTTTCCACATTATGAATTCCCGGAAGATTCCATGAAAAATCAATCGTTTCTTCACCGGAATGAAAATCAAAATGCAGAAGATTATCTTCTATTCTTAGGTTATCTGAGTAAAAATCTGCATCCTCGTTCACCGCATAGGTTTTGCACGAACGACCGATGTTAATACCTTTTCTTACAAACAGTTGGCTGTCATTAGACACTAGTCCGGCAAACTCATTAAAACTTTCTTTGATATGTGCATCGTCGCCATAAATATCCAAATGATCGGCATCGTTTGATGTGATGATAGCCCAATCCGGAGATAAATTCAGAAAACTTCTGTCGTATTCATCGGCTTCCAAAACGGAATATTTGTTTCCGTTGTAAAGAAAATTTGACTTAAAATTTTCTGAAATTCCACCAAGAAAACAAGAGAACGGTAAATCTGCTTCCTTACAAAGATGTGCCACCAAAGTTGATGTGGTGGTCTTTCCATGCGTTCCTCCAACTGCGATACATTCTGTATTGTCAGTGATTAAACCGAGCACTTTTGCACGCTTCAGGACAGTATATCCATTCTGATTGAAATAATCAAGAATATTCAGCACTTTAATTGCCGGCGTATAAATCACCAGTGTCGTTTCTTTATCAAGTTCCGTGATTTTTTCGGTCAGAACATCTTCAAACACAATATCAATTCCTTCGGAAAGTAATGCCGAAGTCAGTTTGGTTTCTGTTTTATCATACCCAAGAACTTTCTTCCCGGAAGCATTGAAATAGCGCGCAATCGCACTCATTCCGATACCGCCGATACCTACGAAATAAAAGGTTTGATATGTATTTAAAGGTTTCATTTACTTGATGTTCAACTTATTGATGATATCATCCACAATTTCTTCTGCTGCTTTTGGCTTTGCGAAAAACTGTAGGTTTTCTGACATTTCTTTTCTTAAATTTTCATTTTCACAGATTTCAGAAAGCGTATCCCAGAATTTTTCTTTCATTTCCACATCTTTTACCATTCTTGCCGCATTTCTGTTCACCAAATTCATGGCATTTTCAGTTTGATGATCTTCCGCAGCAAACGGAAAGGGCACCAATAAAACCGGTTTCTGTGTGACTGCCAGCTCCGAAATTGCAATGGCTCCAGCTCGTGAAACAATGACATCCGCCGCCGAATAGGCCAACTCCATACTTTTGATAAACTCTACAATCTGAATACTTCTTCCCTGTTTATCTTCTGTTTCTTTGTAAATAGACTGAAAATCCAGTTTACCGGTTTGCCAAATTAGTTGGTAGCCTTTTTCGATAACCTTATCAAGATTTTCTTTCCAACCGTTATTTAATGTTCTTGAACCTAAAGATCCGCCTACGGAAAGAATGGTCAGTTTATCAGGATCAAAGCCCAGTTTTATTTTTGCTTCTCTAGTATCCGTCAGTCCCGAAACAATGTTTTCACGAATCGGATTTCCAAGAAATTTGGTTTTTTCTGCAGGAAAACCTGCTACATTCGGATAAGCCGTATAAACTGCTTTTGCTTTCTTGCTTAAAATTTTATTCGTTACGCCTGCATGTGCATTCTGCTCCTGAATAAACGTCGGAACTCCCGCTCTCGCCGCAGCATAAAGCGCCGGGCCACTCGCAAAGCCTCCTGTTCCAACTGCAAAATCAGGTTTGAAAGTTTTTATCAGTTTTTTTGCCTTTGTTAAACTTGAAATCAGTTTGAAAGGCAGTTTAACATTGGATAAAAGATTACCTCTGTCGAATCCGGCAATATCCAAACCTTCAATTCGGTAGCCGGATTGTGGCACTTTTTCCATCTCCATTTTGCCGTTTGCACCAATGAACAGAAACTCGGCCTCCGGAAATCTTCTTTTGATTTCATCGGCAATGGCAACCGCCGGGAAGATATGTCCTCCGGTTCCGCCGCCACTCATTAATATTTTTAATTTTCTGGTCATTTAAGCGATATCGTTTATCTCTTCTATACTTTGTTTTTTGCCCATTCCTTCCTCATCATACACCTGAATTCTTGAACTTACATTCAATACAATTCCTAATTGAAGATAGGTCACCAACATCGATGTTCCTCCATAACTGATGAGCGGTAAAGGCTGTCCGGTAACCGGAATCAGATTTACGGCAACCGCAATGTTTACGGATAACTGCACGAAAATCATTATTCCCATCGACAGCACGAGCAACGAGCCGAAAAAGGCCGGCATTTTACTCGCAATCATCACAATCCGGATAATCATAATGAGGTATAAGGTGATGAGTGCCAACGCCCCCAAAAAGCCGTATTCCTCAACAATAATTGCAAATATGAAATCAGAAGCCGACTGCGGAAGCATTTGTTTCAATGCACTTTTACCAGGTCCCATTCCTGTAATTCCACCGTGAACGATGGCTGCTTTCGCCTGCATTACCTGATAGTTCTTGGTTTTCATTTCCTCGGTTTCCAGTTCCGTTGGATTGGTCTTGGCCGTTGTAAACGTTTCGATACGGCTCATCCAGGTATGAACACGGTTTCCTCCAATCATATTGGTGTTCAGCGCCACCATAATGAAAAGAATTCCTGCCATTACACCTGTGGAAATAAATCCTGCTACATACTTCCAGTTCAACTGTCCGATAATCAAAACGGCGATAGAAACAATCATAATCATAATTCCCGTGGAACCGTTATCCTTAAATACCAGTCCAAACACCACGAGAATCGGCACAAAAATGTAGAATATGTTTTCGATCGGAAGCCGTTCTCTGTTGATTTTCTTGGTTAAATATCTGCACAGATAAATAATCAGCATCAGATAAGCAAAAGTTGATGGCTGAAATGAAAACGGCGTTCCAGGGATTTTCAACCAGCGGGAGGCACTTGCACCATCAATTGTCTGCCCGGAAAACATGGTGATAACCAGAAGAACAACTGAAAAAACCAATAAAATTGTACTCAGTTTTCCGATGTGCTCATATTTTATAAATCCAATCGCACGCATCAGTACAAGACCAAGAACCATGAAGAACATATGCTTCATCAGGTGTCCTGTTGTGGTTCCGGTATTCACAATATACTCCAGGTTTGAACTGGCGGAATAAACCGGAAAAACAGAAAAGGCAGAAATCAATATTATGGCTATCCAAAGAACTTTATCGCCCTTCAGATACTCAAATTTGCTTTCCTCTTGATATTGGTTATTCATTATCCTCACCCCAACCCTCTCCAAAGGAGAGGGAGTTCTTGGGAATTTTTGTTAATTTTTTAATACTGCTTCCTTAAATTTCGTTCCTCTGTCTTCGTAGTTTTTGAACAAGTCGAAACTTGCACAACATGGTGACAGAAGTACTGTATCTCCTTTTTCAGCAATAGATTTGCAGATTTTCACCGCATCTTCCATGCTTGATGTATCGTAAATAAACTCTTTCTTTTCTTTGAAAAAATTTATAATTTTCTGATTATCAAGACCGAGGCATACAATGGCTTTTACTTTTTTCTTTACCAATTCCTCAATCTCGGTATAATCGTTTCCTTTATCTGTTCCGCCAACAATCCAAACGGTTGGGGTTTTCATGCTTTCTAATGCGAAATATGCCGCATTGACGTTCGTTGCCTTACTGTCGTTGATATACTTTACTCCGCCGATTTCAGAAACAAACTCCAATCTGTGTTCTACCGCCTGAAAAGTCATCAGTGAATTTCTGATGCTTTCATTACTGATATTCAGTATTTTACCGGCAATAGAAGCGGCAAGACTGTTGGCAACATTGTGAGTTCCAACCAATGACAGTTCATCAATTTTCATAGAAAACTCTTCCTGAAGTTTGATAAAAATTTTATCCTCGGTTGCAAAACCACCTTCTTCCAGTTTTTCTTTGGTTGAAAATGGTAGCATCTTCGCTTTTATCTCAAGTTTTTCAAGGAGATTCATACTCATCACATCATCCTTGTTGTAGATGAAGAAATTGTCGTTCTCCTGATTCTCGGTAATTCTGAATTTTGCTAATGCGTACTCCTCGTAATCGTAGTTGTACTGGTCCAAATGGTCTTTAGACAAATTCAACAGAAGAGAAATATACGGTCTGAAATTCTGAATATCATCCAACTGGAAAGAGCTCACTTCCAAAACATAGTAGTCATAGTTTTCGTCTGCAACCTGCTTTGCAAAACTTTTTCCAATATTTCCACCTAAACCTACATTCAGCCCGTCACTTTTCAGAATATGATAAATGAGAGAGGTCGTTGTCGTTTTACCGTTACTTCCCGTAATGGCAATAATTTTAGCATTGGTAAATTCCGATGCAAATTCGATTTCTGAAGACAAACGGATTCCTTTGCGCTGAATTTGTCCTATTATTTCCGCTTTCTTAGGAATTCCCGGACTTTTTACAATCCAGTCTGCATTCAGAATTTTTTCTTCGGTATGTGTTCCTTCTTCGAACTCAATCCCGTTTTCAATCAACAACTGTTTATAGTTTTCGCGAATCTCACCCCTGTCGGAAAGGAATACTTCCAAACCTTTCTTTTTGGCAAGGTACGCTGCTCCGAAACCGCTTTCTCCTCCTCCTAAAACTACAATTCTCATCTTTCTTTTTTCCTCTTTTTATCTGATTTTAAGTGTAATTAAACAAACAATTGCCAACATTACCCCAATGATTATCATACGGTTAACGATTTTACTTTCGTGATATCCGCTTTTCTGATAATGATGGTGTAAAGGCGACATTTTGAATAACCTGTTATTTTGGGCATATTCCAACCCGAATTTTTTCTTTCTGTATTTGAACACTCCAACCTGCAGCATCACGGAGAGATTTTCGATCAGGAAAATTCCGCACAGAATTGGAATCAGTAGTTCTTTTCGAAGAATAAATGCCAAAACTGCAATTACACCTCCCAACATCAAACTTCCGGTGTCGCCCATGAAAACCTGCGCCGGATAGGTGTTGTACCAAAAAAATCCAATCACCGCACCTACCATTGCGACGGCAAAAATCGCGGTCTCACCCATATTCGGGAGGAACATAATATTGAGATAATCTGCAAAAATTACGTTACCCGAAACGTAAGCAAAAAACGCCAGTGTGAGAAGTATGACGGCACTTGTTCCCGCGGCGAGACCATCAATTCCGTCGGTAATGTTTGCACCGTTTGAAACCGCTGTTACAATAAAAATTACCATTGGGATGAATACGATCCAAGCCCATTCTTCCTGGTCTTTTTCATCCATCCAAAACAGGATTTTACTGTAGTCGAATTCATTGTTTTTCACAAACGGAACGGTGGAAACTGTTGATTTTTCAACCGGCATAAAATTCTGTTCCACACGGTTTCGGTTCAGTTCCTGAGCGTCTGCATATTTTCTTTTCAGCACAACATCCGGATGATAGAACATGGTAACGCCTACAATCAATCCCAAACCAACCTGTCCGATTACCTTGAATTTTCCGCTTAATCCGTCTTTATTCTTTTTAATTTTCTTTAAATAATCATCTATAAACCCGATTGCACCCATCCATACGACAGAAATCAGCAGCAACAAAATGTAAACATTGAAGACTTTTGTAAACAGTAAAACCGGAATAATCGTCGCCAAAATGATGATTAATCCTCCCATTGTTGGCGTTCCTTCTTTCTGCTTTTGTCCTTCAAGACCAAGGTCGCGAACGAGTTCTCCCATTTGTCTGCGTCTTAGGAAATTGATGATTTTCTTACCGTAAATCAGTGCAATTGCCAAAGACATCAAAACCGAAAATGCCGCTCTGAAAGAGATGTATCTCAGAAGGTTAAGCCCCGGAATGTGGATTCCGTTTGCGGTTAAATATTCGTACAGATAGTATAACATATATCTTTTTTAAAGGTCAATTTCTTCGAGTGAGTTTCTTCGAGTGAATTGTGAATTCACCATTCACTGTAAAGCAGATTCACTATTGCTACTTCCCCATAATTTTTAAAAGTTCTTCGATAACTTCCTTATCATCAAAATGATGTCTTTCTCCATCGATTTCCTGATAAGTTTCGTGGCCTTTTCCGGCAACCAAAATGATATCCTTCGGTTCTGCAAATTTTATTGCCATTTTAATGGCGTCTTTTCTGTCGGGAATTGAAGTGTATTTGCTGTAATTCTGCGCTTCAACGCCCTGTTCAATTTCTTTTATAATTTCCGCCGGATTTTCCGTCCTTGGATTATCCGATGTAATGATTGCTAATGTTGATTTTCTTGTAGCAATTTTTCCCATTTCAGGACGTTTTGCATGATCTCTGTCGCCACCGCAACCAAAAACCGTAATCAGTCTTTCATTTTTAGTACGGATTTCATTGATGCTGTCCAGTACATTTTCCAAAGCATCCGGCGTATGTGCATAATCCACGACAAAGTAAATTCCGGAAGGCGATTTAATAGTTTCGAATCTTCCGTTAACCCTTTTCAGAGTTGACATTGCCTGTAAAACATCATCCTCATTAAATCCCAGCTCAACCGCTACCGCAAAAACCAAAAGCATATTATAGGCATTGAATTTTCCGGTAAGTTTCGACCAAAATTCCCTTCCATTAAAATTCAGCAGCATTCCGTTGAAATCCACTTCCAAAATCTTTCCGTGATAATCTGCCATGGTTTTCAGGGCGTGGGAAACTTTTTTTGCCTTCGTATTCTGAAGCATGATGTTCCCATTTTTATCATCAAGATTGGTAATCGCAACATAATCCTGTGGCAGTTCATCAAAAAATCTTTTCTTGGTTTTCAGATACTCATCAAAGGTTTTATGATAATCCAAATGATCGTGAGTGATATTGGTAAAACCACCGATTTTGAAATGTAAACCTTCGGTTCTGTTCTGATGAATGCCGTGAGAACTCACTTCCATGAATGCGTATTCGCAGCCTTCATAAACCGCTTTTGCCAGCATCTGATTGAGTGTTACAACATCCGGTGTTGTATGTGTGGAAGGAATAACCTCATCTGCAATTCGATATTCCACCGTAGAAATCAAAGCACATTTGAAACCTAACTTTGTGAAAACATCAAACAAAAGTGTAGATGCAGAAGTCTTTCCGTTTGTTCCTGTAATTCCTACTAAAGTCAGTTGTTCTGAAGGTTTTCCGTAAAAATTGGAAGCCAGTTGCCCTAAGACTTTTGAGGAATCCTTCACTTTGATATAAGTAATATTCTCCTTTAAATTTTCAGGGAAAACTTCACAAACAATAATATTTGCACCTTTTTCCACAGAAGAATCAATAAAGGAATGTCCGTCGGAAACCGTTCCTTTTATTGCTACATACAGAGAATTTTCAACGGCTTTTCTGCTGTCGAAAACAATTCCGGAAACCTCGCGGCTCATATCACCGTGAGTTTCTAAAGTTGGAATTCTGTTTAGTAGTTCTGTAAGGTTCATATCTTAATTCTGCAACTGCAGATAAATTCTTTGGTTTTTATTGATCACTGTTCCTTCAAGTGGAAATTGTTCTCTGATTCTCCCAACGCCTTTATAATCCACTCTGTATCCCGCATTTTCAAGTTGAGGAATAACGTTCTTCCCAACAAGACCAACCACTTTTGGCATCGTACTTCCGTTGATGGCAACTTTCACATTTGGAGCGGTCATTTTAGATAAATCCACTTTTTTATCAACCAATAATTCCTGTTCGATGTTTTGCGGCGTTTTCAAGAAGGTTTTTCCTGCAATCTCTTTAAATACAGGTGCTGCAACCGTTGAACCGTAGTAACTCTTTGAATTATCCGGCTGATTTACCATCACGATGCAAGTATATTTCGGATTGTCTGAAGGATAAAATCCTGCAAAAGATGCCTGATATTTCGGTGGTCCCGGCTTCCAATATTCAAATCTTGCGGTTCCGGTTTTTCCAGCCATTTTAAGGTTTGGCGTGAAAATACTTCGTGCCGTTCCTTTCTCTACCGCTTTGGTTAATGCCGATGTCATCATCTGAATCGCCTCTTTTGATGCCATTTTATTAACCATTACCTCAGGTTTTGCTTCATAAAGAACTTTTCCGTCCTTCATAATTTTATCGATGAAAAGTGGTTTTACCATTTTTCCGTTATTGGCAATTCCGTTGTAGAAAGTCGTTAGTTGTAGCAGATTGAATCTGGATGCATATCCGAATGAAAGCGATGCCAAAGCACCTTTGCTCCATCTTTCACTTTCCGGTGTTTGAATGTATGGTTTGGTAATACCCGGAAGTTCAATATCCATTTTATCGAACATTTTCCATCTTCTTAAATGGTCTAAGAACACTTGGGGTTTCTCGCCATAAAATTTTGTAATCAGCTTCGCTGAACCTACGTTACTCGATTTTGCCAAAACATCACTGATGTCGTAAGTCCCGCCTCCGTGACCGTCTGTAACCCTTTGTCCGGCATAAGACCAAACACCGTTTCCGATGTTAACGGTAGTATTTTCATCAATAAAACCGTCATCCATTGCAGCCAAAAGAGATACCGTTTTAAACGTTGAGCCCGGTTCTGTAGCGTCTTTCAGAGCGTAGTTGTAAGCATCAACATAAATTCCCGGTTCTGTTCGGCGAAGATTAACCATTGCGCGAACTTTTCCGGTGGCTACTTCCATTACCAAAACACTTCCGTGATCAGCATTGAACTCAACTAACTGTTTTTCCAAAGCCGAATGAGCAATATCCTGAATTCTTAAATCCAATGTTGTGTAAACATCCTGTCCATCAACAGGTTCTTTTACTTTCCAGAAATCAATGGGTTTCCATTGGGCAGAGTTGATTCTTTGTTCAAGGCGTGTTCCGTCTTTTCCGCTTAAATATTCTGAAAAAGCAGATTCTAAACCGGATTTTCCACGGTGATCATCCATACCAATGGTTCCGGCACCGATTTCTGTCGTTGCCAGTTCTCGCTTGTAATTTCTGTCAACAATAAAACCTCCTCTGTTTTTGCCCCTTTTGAAAAGTGGAAACTGGCGGATTCTGTCGTATTCGTCAAAATCGAGACCGCGAACCAAACTGTAATACTGGTTTCCTTTTTCCTTTTGTGTATCGAATTTTGCTCTGAAATAACTTCTTGGTTTGCCAAACATTTGGCTTAAAGAATCAGTAAGCGGACCAATATTATTGGCGTAAGCCGTATCGCGAATTACCTTGAAATCAATATAGATGTCGTAGCGCATCACGGTGGTTGCGAGAATGGAACCGTCTGAAGCGTAAAGATTTCCTCTGGCTGCTTTCAGTGTGGCGTTGCGATAATTTTTGTTGATGTAATCTTCCCGAATCTCTTCAACATTAGTATTCTGAAGTAAAATAATTCTGCCAAGAAAGACAGCAAATAAGACAAAGGCTACCAAAGCGAAGAAATATCCCCACTTTAAGGTTCTTTTGCGCTTAATGTCGTATTCATTTTTTTGCATCTGTGCTGTCCAGTTTTATCAGTAGTTTGTGCGGATGGCTTTCTAATGTCATTAATGAGTCTGTAATCATTTCTTTTCCGAGTTCAGACTCCATTTTTACTTTTATGAGGCGGCTTTGTGCGTAAGCGTTTCTCGATTTATATTCTTCTGCCTGTTCTTTCAGGGCATTTACTCTTTCTATTTTCTGATTTACGAGATGGTTGCTGTAAATCATGATCATCATCAGGGCAAAAAGCAGCAGAAAATATTTATAATGGGCTTTCAGTTCATCTCTGTTCAGGAAGTTTCCCTTTACAATATCGATGAACGTCAGTTTTTTTTTAGGTTTATATGTTCTTGTTCTCTTTGCCAAAATTGTCAATCGCTTGCGCGGTCAATTATTTTATGTGAATTTGTTTTACTGTGAATCACCATTCACTTCTTAAGGAAAATTCACTTTCTAATTCTTTATTCCAGTTCTCATCTTTGCACTTCGTGCGCGTGAGTTTTCTTCAATTTCTTTATCGTCCGGAATAGTGGCCTTATTTTTAATTAATTCAAAAGCCTTATCATAATTTCCGTAAACATCTCTTTCAGGCTCTCCTTCAAACATTCCGTTTTTCAGGAAGCGCTTTACCAGTCTGTCTTCGAGTGAGTGATACGAAATCACGACCAGTCTTCCGCCCGGTTTCAGAATTCTGTATGCCTGAAGAAGCATTTCCTTCAGCACTTCCAGTTCCTGATTGACCTCAATTCTTACCGCCTGAAAAACCTGAGCAAAAAACTTGTTCTGTTTATGCGGCGGAATGAAACTGAAAAGATTTTTTAAATCCTCTGTCGTTTCTATCGTTTTGCTTTTACGCTGATGAACGATTTCTCTTGCTAATTTTCTCGCTTCCCTCAGTTCACCGTAATGGTAAAAGATATCTGCCAGATGTTCCTCTTCATATTCATTAATCACCTTTTTCGCATCAAGGCTCTGCATGACATTCATCCGCATATCGAGAGGCGCATTGCTTCGTGTAGAAAAACCTCTGTCTGCCTCATCAAACTGGTGCGACGAAACTCCCAAATCTGCCAAAACGCCATCAACCTGAGAAACGCCATACATCAAAAGTGAATTTTCAAGAAATCTGAAATTCTGATTGATGAGCGTAAATCTCGGATCATCCACTGTATTTTTAAGAGCGTCTAAATCCTGGTCGAAACCATATAACTTTCCTTTATCTGAAAGCCTTTTAAGAATTTCTCTCGAATGACCTCCTCCCCCAAAAGTGCAGTCCACATAAATTCCGTCAGGATTCGTTACTAAATCATCTACACTCTGCTGCAACAAAACGGGGTTGTGATACACTTATGTTTTTATTTTTAAGTTTCTTTTTACAAAAACTCGTTCTTACAAATCCTCAAGGTTAATGTTTCCCATCACCTCTTCGGCCAATTTTGCGAAATCTTCCTCAGAAGTTGCAATCACTTCTTCATAAGCCGCTTTATCCCAAATCTCAAACAACGCTCCAGCACTGGTTACCACTACTTCTTTTGTAAGATTTGCAAAAACAGTCAGATCTTTGGAAATCTGTATTCTTCCCGCATTATCAAGTTCCACAGTTTTCACTCCGGCTGTAAACATTCTAATGAAGTCGGCATTTTTCTTCACAAAACGGTTCAGTCCGTTTATCTTTGTCATCAGTTTTTCCCAATGTTTCATCGGATAAACCTCCAGACAGTTTTGGAACACAGAACGCTTTACAACAAAGGCCTCATCACCAAATCCTTCCATTTGCTTGGCAAGTGAGGAAGGTATTTTCAGACGGCCTTTATCGTCAATCTTACATTCGTATGTGCCGATAAAATTCTTCATTTGGGACAAATTTATATAAATATTTCCAAAAATTCCCACTTTTTCCCACTTTTTGACTTTTTGTGTATAACTTTTCGATTTCACGTATAAATCTTTGATTTAAAACAGGTTAAGAAAAAACTCTGCTTTACTTACTTTTTTAAATTATTTTATCTAATATTTCCAGTTTTTTCGTTAATTTTATTCTTTAGCATATTTTTGATATAATTATGGTGCTAAATTTGTATTTTTGCCTCTGCTAGAAAGCGCTTTATGTTATTCAAAACCAAAAAAGAAAGAAAATATAATTTTGTAGAAAAAGGTGACGGCGAGCCTATTGTCCTCCTTCAAGGATTGATGGGCGGTTTAAGCAATTTCACAAGCCTGATTGATTATTTTTCTTCGAAAGGATATAAAGTGTTCTTTCCGGAACTTCCGATTTACGATTTGCCGGTTCTGAACACCAATCTTACAAGTATTGCAAAATTTGTTGCCAAGTTTATTGAAGACGAAGTTGGCCAACCTGCAACCATTGTAGGAAATTCGATGGGCGGACACATTGGTTTAATCCTTACCCTTGCAAGACCCGAGCTTGTGAAACATCTTGTTTTAACAGGAAGTTCAGGGCTTTATGAACGTTCTTTCGGCGACAGTTTCCCAAGAAAAAACGACCGAGATTATATTAAAAAGAAAGCACAGGAAGTTTTCTACGATCCTGAAGTTGCGACAGAAGAACTTGTGGATGAAGTATTTTCTGTGGTAAACGACCGAGGAAAAGGCATTAAAACCGTGATGCTTGCCCGAAGCGCTATTAAGCACAATATGGAAAAGGAACTTGGGAATATAAAAGTTCCTACCTGCATTATTTGGGGAAAACAGGATAACGTTACTCCGCCGGAAGTTGCGATTGAAATGGACCGATTGATTCCAGATTCCGATTTATTCTGGATTGATAAATGCGGACATGCTGCGATGATGGAAAAGCCGGAAGAATTCAATGATATTCTTTACAACTGGCTGCAGTCGAGAAAATAAAAAATTTCATACTTTTAAACCATTAAGAAAGTAAGAGGATAGGTTGCTGAACTTAAAAACTTAATTTCTTGATGGTTTTTTTATTTTAGAATTTTAAAAATGGTTATAAAAAGTGCAGAGTTTGTAAAAAGTTCTGGGAAATGGCAGGAATGCCCTGAGCCTAACCTCCCGGAATATGCTTTCATCGGGCGTTCCAATGTTGGAAAATCGTCGCTGATTAATGCGATGGTGAACCATAAAGATTTGGCAAAAACTTCAGGAACACCAGGGAAAACGCAACTTATCAATCATTTCTTGGTAAATGAAGAATGGTACCTTACCGATTTGCCGGGTTATGGCTACGCCAGAGTTTCTAAAGTAATAAGAAAGGATTTTGAAAAACTGATTACCAATTATATTCTCAACCGAAAAAATCTCGTTAATCTTTTTGTTTTAGTGGATTCACGGCACAGTCCGCAAAAAATTGATGTGGAGTTTATGCAGTGGTGTGGAGAAAGCGGAATTCCGTTTTCAATTGTTTTTACCAAAGCCGATAAACTAAAACCAAATGCCGCATTAAAAAATATTGAAACTTACCAAACCGAACTTCTCAAATATTGGGAAGAACTTCCACAGATGTACCTTACGTCTGCTGAGAAAAAAGAAGGTGGTGACGATATTCTGAAGTTTATTGATGAAACCAACAGTTTTTTAAAGAAAAATAAAGTCCGTTTCGATGAATGATATTTTCTGGAAAATAAAATCTTACGACCAACTTTCTACGGATGAACTTTATAAAATTCTCAAGGAAAGAGTAAACGTTTTTGTGGTAGAACAAATCTGTCCTTATCCAGAACTGGACGATTATGACCAAAAAGCCATTCACGTTTGGGCTGAAAAAGGAAATGAACTTCTTGCTTACTGCAGAATTTTTGCACCCGCAATAAAATATCCTGAAGCATCCATTGGAAGAGTGCTTACTAACCAGAATTTCAGGAACTTGAAACTGGGAAAAGTGTTGATGAAAATTGCGTTAGAATGCATCAAAACGAAGTTTAACACCACATCGGTGAGGATTTCTGCACAGGATTACCTACTTAAATTCTATAATGAATTTGGCTTTGAAGATACCGGAAAGAAATATCTGGAAGACGATATTCCACACACGGAGATGCTTAGAAAGTAATTGAGTTGGAGAATGGGAGAGTTGGAGCATGTGAAAAAATGTAAATTTGATTATGAACGATAAGAATTTTGAAAATTACGAAAAGGAAATGCTGACCATTGATCTTGTAAAAGCCAATGTGAAAGCACTTTATTACTTGATTTTCTTTGCGGTAATTTTTGCAGTTCCTTATCTTT
>CAZPQV010000005.1:0-27603 GCA_964588705.1 uncultured Chryseobacterium sp. | reverse complement strand
AACCGGAAAGAAAATTATCGATTATGCTTTTCCTTTTCTTTTGTTTGTTACAGGAATTATCCTTCACGAACTGGTTCATGGGATTTTCTTTGCACGGTATGCAAAAAACGGTTTCAGGTCGGTGAAATTCGGGATTATGTGGAAAGCACTTGCTCCTTATGCCCACTGCAAAGAACCTTTGAAAATAAAGCAATACACCATCGCACTTTTGACTCCATTGATTTTTGTTGGAATTATTCCGGCAATTATCGGATTACTAACCGGTAGTGCGCTGCTCACCATTTTCGGAATTATTTTAAGTGGTGGTGCTGCCGGCGATTTAATGATTTACGACCTCATCAAAAAAGAAAATCCCGAAGACTATGTTCAGGATCACCCGAACGAAGCCGGTTGCTGGATTTACAGGAAAGATGCTTGAAACCATTAAGACCATTAAGCGATTAAGTTTTTTAAATTTTCTTAATGAACGTAATGGTCTGTTACTATTCAGTTTCTAACCAACCTTTCTCTCCAAAATATTTTTGAAATTTCTGAATCTTCGGACCTACAACTGCCGAGCAATACGGTGTATTTGGGTTTTCCCAATAATATCCCTGATGATATTCTTCCGCAGGCCAGAATTTCTCAAGCTTGGCAAATTCAGTGACGTATTTCCCCGGCCATTTTCCTGATTCTTCCGATTTTTTCAATGCAGCTTCGGCTTTGGTTTTCTCTGCATCATCTTTATAGAAAATTACTGAACGGTATTGTGTTCCAATGTCATTTCCCTGTCTGTTCAATTGGGTTGGATCGTGAAGGAAGAAAAACACTTCCATCAACTGTTCATAAGAAATGATTTTCGGATCGTAGGCAAGCTGAACTACTTCTGCGTGTCCGGTTTCTCCGGTGCAAACTTCTTCATAAGTTGGGTTTGCCTTATGTCCGCCCGAATATCCTGAAACCGCAGCATCCACACCTTTCAACATGTTGAAACAACTTTCAACACACCAAAAGCATCCGCCGCCAAATACGATATATTCAAGATTATTTTTATCAATATTCATTTTATTTGATTTTAATTGTACCGGTTTCTGATCCACACTGTTGCAGGAAACCAGCATTGCTGCTCCCAAAATTAGAAAAAACTTAGCAAAATTCTGAAGAGAAACCATTTGTTCTTATTATATATAATATTGAACGTACCAATAAAAAACCGGTGCGTTCAAATATAATGTTTTATTTATCACTTACTTGCTCTCCCAAACTAACGCGCTTGCACCTAAAATTGCAGCATCGGCCTCATCCAGTTCACTGAAAACCAGCTTCACTTTTCCTCTGAAAATTGGAAGTAAATTGCGTTCCATATGAAGCTTTGTAGGTTTCAGGATGAAATCTCCGGCTTTAATTACGCCTCCAAAAAGAAGAATCGCTTCCGGAGACGAAAACATTACAAAGTTTGCCAGTGCTTCACCAAGTTTCTGTCCGGTATATCTGAAAACTTCTATGGCTGTAGGATCTCCTTTCAACGCACATTCATGTACTGTCTTGGAATTAATATCTTCCTCCGCATATTCATTCAGCATAGATTCCGGGAATTCGGCACGCATTTTCTTCGCAGTGATGGCGATTCCTGTTGCAGATGCATAGGCTTCCAAACTTCCTTCCGAATCGGTGCTCCAATGTTTTCTACCATTTGGTTTTACAATAGTGTGACCTAATTCTCCGGCAAAACCATCGTGACCGTAAACCAAGTTTCCACCACAAACAATTCCACTTCCGACACCGGTTCCAAGAGTGATCATGATGAAGTCTTTCATGCCTCTTGCTGCACCATACTGCATTTCTCCCAGTGCTGCGGCGTTGGCATCATTGGTCATTTTGCAAGGATAACCAAACTGGGCGGTCATCAATTCCGCAAAATTTATAATTCCATTCCATTTAAGGTTTGGTGCATATTCAATCGTCCCGCGATAGTAGTTGGCATTTGGCGCACCTACGCCAATTCCTTCGATTACTTTATCGGAACAATGTTCGTCTATCAGAGGTTTTATTTTATTGTAAAGTGCATCGATAAAGTCTTCAGCCTTATCATATTCATCAGTTTTTAAAGAGTCTTTTGCAAGTATTTCGCCTCGGTGGTTTACCAGTCCAAACTTGGTATTAGTTCCGCCAATATCTATTCCTAAAGCAACCTGCTTCGACAAATCTATTAATGCCATTAATAATAAATTAAGACAATAAATTTAATAAAAATTTAATACTTGAATGCGGTTAAATGTCACATTTTAGGAATTAATGATATTAGACATAAAAAATCCAGCAGAGCTGTAGTCCGCCGGATTTCTAATATTTAGATCTCCTTTAGTTATGCAGGAATTTCTCCTTTATACAGGAACGAAATTGTTTCTTTATTAATCTTATCCATCATTTCGCTGAACAGATAGAACGATTCCTGTTTGTAAATCACAAGCGGATCTTTCTGTTCGTAAACCGCTCCTTGAGAAGAACGTCTTAAATCGTCCATTTCACGAAGGTGAGTTTTCCAGTTTTCATCGATGATGGAAAGGGTGATGTTCTTTTCGAAATCATCAACTAAAGTCTGGCACCCACTTTCGTAAGCCTGTTCAAGATTAGTTACAATCGTCATCGTTTTGTGACCGTCGGTAAACGGAACCTGAATCATTTTGAACATCTGCCCCTGATTCTGATATACATTCTCAATGATTGGGAATGCTTTCTCTTTCATCAGTTCAAGACGTTTTCTGTAATCTTCCTGTGCTGCAGCAAATACCTTTTTAGTCAGTTCAGCTACTGTTCCTTTCTTGAATTCGCCTTCATTTACAGGCGACTGCATTGTGAAATTCTTAATAAGTTCGTATTCGAATTCCTTGAAATCTCCCTCCACTTTTCCTTTGCTCACAATAGATTGCGAAACATCAAAAATCATATTGGTGATGTCGTAGCTCAAGTGATCTCCGAAGAGAGCGTTTTTACGTTTTTTATAGATTACGTCACGCTGTTTGTTCATTACATCATCGTATTCAAGCAATCTTTTACGAATACCGAAGTTGTTTTCCTCAACTTTTTTCTGCGCTCTTTCGATAGACTTGGTAATCATTGAATGCTGAATAACTTCACCTTCTTTGTGCCCCATTCTGTCCATCATTTTAGCAATTCTTTCCGAACCGAAAAGACGCATCAAATTGTCTTCCAAAGAAACATAAAACTGCGAACTTCCAGGGTCTCCCTGACGTCCTGCACGACCTCTCAACTGTCTGTCAACACGTCTGGAGTCGTGTCTTTCTGTACCGATAATTGCTAAACCTCCTGCATCTT
The DNA here is from genome assembly GCA_964588705.1 of uncultured Chryseobacterium sp. GTDB lineage: Bacteria > Bacteroidota > Bacteroidia > Flavobacteriales > Weeksellaceae > CAZPQV01. The sequence goes on along the minus strand of CAZPQV010000005.1, from coordinate 24,288 downwards.
TTACGCCTTCTCTCAGCTTAATGTCGGTACCACGACCTGCCATATTTGTTGCAATCGTTACAACTCCCGGGCGCCCTGCTTCTGCAACAATATCAGCTTCTTTCTTGTGAAGTTTTGCGTTCAGAACCTGGTGCTGAATTTTTCTTAAATTCAATGCTCTCGAAAGCAACTGTGAAATCTCAACCGATGTTGTTCCCACAAGAACCGGTCTTCCGGCAGCGGTTAATCTTTCAATTTCTTCGATAACAGCGTTATATTTTTCGCGGTTGGTTTTGTAAACCAAATCCTGTCTGTCGTCTCTCTGAATTGGTCTGTTGGTAGGAATTACCACAACATCCAGTTTATAGATTTCCCAGAATTCGCCTGCCTCTGTTTCCGCAGTACCGGTCATTCCCGCAAGTTTGTTGTACATACGGAAATAGTTCTGCAAAGTTATGGTGGCAAACGTTTGGGTTGCGGCTTCAATCTTTACATTTTCTTTCGCTTCAATAGCCTGGTGAAGTCCGTCGGAATAACGTCTTCCTTCCATAATACGTCCGGTTTGCTCATCAACGATTTTCACTTCGCCGTCGATTACCACGTATTCGTCGTCTTTTTCGAAAAGTGTATATGCTTTCAGAAGTTGGTTCATGGTATGAACGCGCTCTGATTTTTCAGCAAAATTTTTGAAAAGTTCTTCTTTTGCAGCGAACTCCTCATCTTTCGGAAGGTTTTTCGCTTCCAGTTCCGCGATTTCAGTTCCGATGTCCTGAAGAACGAAGAAATCTTTATCCTCGTTTCCGGCAGACATATATTCAATTCCTTTATCTGTAAGGTCGATTTGATTGTTTTTCTCGTCGATTACAAAGTAAAGGTCTTTATCTACTTTCGGCATCTCGCGGTTGTTATCCTGCATATAGAATGCCTCAGTTTTCTGAAGTAATGCTTTGTTTCCGGTTTCGGAAAGGAACTTAATTAAAGGTCTTGATTTTGGTAAACCTCTGAATGCCTGAAGCAATTTGAATCCACCTTCAGTAGTATTTCCTGCCTGAATGAGTTTCTTAGCTTCGTTAAAAATATGAGTAATTGTTTTTTTCTGAACTTCAACGATTCTGTCAACAGAAGGCTTAAGAACATCAAATTCCTGACGGTCGCCCTGAGGAACCGGTCCCGAAATAATAAGCGGTGTTCTTGCATCATCTATCAAAACAGAGTCAACCTCATCGACGATGGCGAAGTTTAATTCCCTCTGAACGAGTTCGTTAGGTGAAGTTACCATGTTATCTCTCAGATAATCGAAACCAAATTCGTTGTTGGTTCCGTAAGTAATGTCTGAGTTGTATGCTTTTCTTCTTCCGTCGGAGTTAGGCTGGTGGTTGTCGATACAGTCAATTGAAAGTCCGTGGAACTGATAAATTGGTCCCATCCAAGCGGAGTCCCTTTTTGCAAGATAGTCGTTCACCGTAACTACGTGAACCCCTCTTCCAGGAAGTGCGTTCAGGTAAATCGGTAATGTTCCAACAAGGGTTTTACCTTCACCGGTTGCCATCTCTGCGATTTTACCGCTGTGAAGTACAACCCCACCGATATACTGCACATCGTAATGCACCATATCCCAAACTACCGGTGTTCCTGCGGCGTTCCAAGAATTTTTATAAAACGCCTGATTTCCTTTGATCTCAACGAAGTCTTTAGTTTCTGCAAGATTTTTATCCATTTCGGTAGCCGTTACCGTAAGTCCTCCATTTTCGGCAAGACGTCTTGCAGTTTCTTTAATCAGAGAGAAAGCTTCGGGAAGAATTTCTGCCAAAACCTTTTCTTCAATTTCGTAGGAATCTTTCTTCAAAGCTTCTACTTTAGCGAAAAGTGCTTCTTTCTGATCGATATCCGTTGTGGTTTTTATCTGTTCTTTTACGGCATCTATCTGCGATGTAATATTTGCTGTTGCTGTTTTTATCTTCTCCTTAAACTCAGCAGTTTTTTCACGTAATCCATCATCTGTAAGCTGCTGAATGTTTGGTTCAACTGCTTTTATTTTTGCAACAACTTTTTTTACTTCTTTAAGGTCCTTGGCATTTTTATCTCCAAGAAAACCTTTCAGAACTGTATCTAAAAAACTCATATAATTTTATTTTTTACTGCAATATGCAGCAGATGCACTTTTGGTGCTGTTTAATTCAATATCAAAAAAAGCTTTAAACCTATAGCTTAAAGCTTTATTTTTTAGTATTCGTCTTCGTTCCAAAGGAAATCTTCATCGGTTGGATAATCACTCCAAACCTCTTCGATAGACTCGTAGATTTCACCCTCGTCCTCGATTGCCTGAAGGTTTTCTACAACTTCCATTGGTGCGCCGGTTCTAATTGCATAATCAATAAGCTCTGCCTTCGTCATCGGCCAAGGAGCGTCGCTAAGATAAGATGCTAATTCTAGTGTCCAATACATAATTTTCTAATTTTTTGCAAAAGTATAAAAATAGGTGAGATTTCAAAGCTTTTTCCCATTGATTTTCAATCTTTTTGCAAATCTGACGAGGGTTTTTAAATTAACAATTTTTTAATACAAACTGTATCTTATCGAAACCTCTGATTTAGGAGGAACTTGTGCTCACTTATGCGTCAGTTTCTCAAAAACCATTCCACAAATTTTTTTATGCCATTTTGAAAATCTGTGGTTGGCGCATATCCGATTATTGATTTGGCTTTGGTGATATCTGCATTGGTTTTCGAAACGTCTCCGGGCTGCATTGGTAAAGATTTTTTTGCAGTTTGCTTCCCAATTTCCGATTCAATTGCAGCGAGCATTTCATGAAGCGTGACAACTTTACTTTCCCCGAGATTGATGATGTCATAAACGCCATCGTGACGCTCAAGATAAATGATTGATTTTAAAATGCCATCGATAATATCGTCAATAAACGTGTAATCTCGCGAAGTTGTTCCATCGCCGTAAAATGGAATTTCCTTGCCTTCAGCGATGAGTTTCGAAAATTTATGAATGGCTAAATCCGGTCGCTGTCGTGGCCCGTAAACGGTGAAGAAACGCAGATGAAGCATATCAATTCCATAAAGATGATGATAAACGTGACCTAAAATTTCTGTGCTTTTCTTTGTCGCAGCGTAAGGTGAAATCGGTTGATCTACATTATCGGATTCTTCAAAAGGAGTTTTTTCATTATTACCGTAAACACTTGAAGATGAGGCATTAATAAATTTATTAATTTTAAATTCCTTACACAGTTCCCAAAGATTCATCGTGCCACGAATATTCACTTCTTCATATTCCAAAGGTCTTTCGATGGATGGACGAACGCCGGCAAGCGCGGCTAAATGGATAACCTGAGAAATTGGATGGCTCGCAAAGATTTTTTTCAATCCTTCGCTATCTCTTATATCCTGAAAATAAAGCTGATAATGCTCTGATTCAGTAATGTTTATCAGCTTTTCAATATCCTTTTCTTTATTCTCAAAACTAAAATCAGCTGGCTTTCCAACGGACTCCAAAGTATTGTTGATTTTTATTCTATAATCATAGAAATCATCAAAATTGTCAATGTTTATGACAGAATGTCCATTTTTTAATAAATGTTCTACCAAATGGGAACCAATAAAGCCACTGCCTCCGGTAACGAGATAAATCATCTGTATTTTTTAGAATTACAAATTTAGTGATTTGAATTCGACTTTTCAGGATAGAGAAATGCAAAAAGATTCAAACTGAAAACCGCAACAAAAAACATTAATGATGAGATTTTATACATTTCAACATCAATAATTCCACCAAAAGTAATGAGGTTTTTAACCCATAATCCAATCAAAAGTAAGGAAGCGGTTAAGATTAAATTAATTCTGTAAGTAAAAACAGAATACAGAAAAAACAGAAGAACAACAGCAATCCAAAAGAACGGATCTTTAATAAAATCCAGAAAAGAAACCGGTTTCTCATAAATTAAAATATCAATTGATTTGAGAATTCCTGCAAAAATATTTTGGGTAAAACGTGAATTGTAAGAAACCGCAATCAGCAGATAGCCAACAAAAGTGAACAATCCCAAAACCAAAACAATTCTTCTTTTCACGTTGATGGATTTCTACGAAGATAAAAATTCTTTCCTTATTTTTACTGAAATTTTACAATTATGCTGCTCACAGGCCAGGTTCTAAAAATGTCCACTTACAATGATAAACCTATTCAGTATTATTTGAATCTTTCCGGAGATCTTATTCACATGAATGAACTGATTGGAAAGAAAATAAAACTGAAGCATATAGGATATCAGTGCGTAAACTGTGGCAGCGACAAGAAAATCTTCCGAATGGGTTTCTGTAAAAAATGTTTTTTCGAAAGTCCTTATGCGAGTGAAACCATTATCCGTCCGGAACTTTCGCGTGCTCATCTTGGAGAAGAAGAACGCGATTTGGAGGTGGAAAAGGAAATTCAGTTGGTGCCGCACATCGTTTATTTGGCTTACACCGGCGATGTGAAAGTGGGCGTTACAAGAGTGCATCAGATTCCGACGCGTTGGATTGATCAGGGAGCAACTTTTGCCCTACCAATTGCAAGAACCGAAAACCGCTACGAAGCCGGAATGATTGAAGTTGCCCTAAAAGAACAGCTTCCCGATAAAACGAATTACAAAAAAATGCTTCAGGATGAGTATGAAGATGATTTGGATTTGGCCAACTTCAGGGAAGACATAAAAAAATATTTCCCTTCCGATTTCGAAAAATTCTATCAGCATGAGGAAGAAATCTGGAAACTCGATTACCCTTATGAAGCTCCCGAAAAAATAACTGCTTTTACGCTTGATAAAAACCCTGAATTTGAAGGTGTTCTACAGGGAATAAAAGGACAGTATCTTTCATTTGAGGGCGGAAATGTGATGAATGTGAGGAGCCATGAAGGTTACGTGATTGAGGTAGAAATTTAGCCCAATTCCCCTGATTATTGATTCTTGCACGGTTTTTGTTAATTTTCCGTAACTTGAAAACCGGATGAATAAAAAATTACTGCCTAAAATTGCCATTGTAAGCGGAGTTCTACTTTTTGTAGTGTTGCTTGCAAATATTGGCGTGAACTTTTGGCTCAAGAAAAATCTTCCGAATTTCATTAAAAACAATTCCGATTACAGCGTTACCTACAAATCTTTGGATGTAGATATTAGCACCGGAAATATACTTTCAACAGGCCTTGTTGTTGCAACCAAAAATCCTGATAACCAAAATATTATTGGTGTTGACGGGAAGATAGATTCTGTGAAAATCAGCAGATTGGGAATTTGGGATGCGTTGATGCATAAAAAGATTAATTCGTCGAATCTTTATCTGATGAATCCCAATCTTAATGTAACTCTTGCCAAACCGATCGACGATAAAACCGGAAAAAAGCGAAATCCAATGCTTTTTAAAAACCTGAAAATTGATAAGGGAAATATCACGCTGTTTCGTCATACAAAACAAAAATTTCTTTCAGTAAACAATCTCGATCTTGATGTTTCCAATCTTCGGATGACCGAAAAACATGTGGAAGATAAACTACCGGTTGTTTTTGATCAATACAGCATTAAAGGAACCGATTTTTACTTTCAGCCGGACAATGTTTATTCATTGAAAGCCAAAGATATAAAGACTGAAAACGGACAGATGAGCATTCATGATTTTGAACTGAATCCGTTGATAACTTACAGTCAGTTTGTTAGAAGCTATCCGAACAAGCCCAATCTTTTTCAGTTTTCGACTTCTGAAATGAATTTCAAAGACATCGTTCTGAAAGACAATAAAGTAAGTCTGTCTCACGTGAATTTCAAGAATCCGGATATTAAAATTTTTACAACTACAGCCAAACAACAGAAAGCCGATAAAAGTTTTAAATACGAAGTGAATCTGGAGGATGTTTTGATGGAAAACGCTAAAGTCCACATTCAGAAACCAAACGGTACCAAACTGTTTTCAGCCAATAACCTGAAAATGGATATCCATAAATTTCTGATGGATAAAAAAACGGCAAGTGGCAGGATTCCTTTTTCTTATGAAAAATTCAATATCGAAGGAAAAGACATTCATTATATTACTGAAAAACAGTCGCTGAATATTGCATCGGGATCTTTCAATCCGAGATCCGCTGAACTGAAAAAGATCTCATTTAAACCAAATCATCAAAAATCTGTAGACGGTATTTCGGATCTTGAAATCAGCAGAATTGGTGCTAAATTCGAAAATTGGGAGTTTATTGACAACAAACTTAAACTGACGGTAAATGATGTTTTGGTAGACGGTTTGAAAGGTAAAATCACTTCCGCAAAAGCTAAACCCAAACAAAGAAAGCCAATTTCCGGAATTGAATTTCCTCTTTTGGTAAAAAACATTAACGTGAAAAATGCCAATCTCGAATACCTTGATCTGGAGCATCCGTTAATCTTCAAGAACCTCAATGCCAATTTCAAAAATATTGAAATGACGGCGCAAACTTCTAAAAATAAAATCCCTTTCAAAACAGGAGATTATAAAATTACAACCACCGATTTCAACTATAAAATTAGCCGCTTCTATCGGATGACTGCCGGCCTTTTGCAGCTGAACAAAAACTCAGTAAAGGTTACAAATTTCAATGTAAATCCATTGGTTTCCAGAGCGCAGTTCATCAGAATGATTCCTGCTGAAAAAGATCTTTACGATTTGAAAATCAAACATTTGAATGCCGCCGGAAATTGGGATTTGGTTTCGGATAAAAAGTTCATCAATGCATCAAATGTGGTGCTTTCCGGTATGGATGCCAATATTTTCAGAAGTAAAATTCCGAAGGATGATTTATCGAGAAAACCGATGTATTCTGAACTTTTGAGATCGATTAAATTCCCGGTTTTGGTCAATAGTTTTGATATCAAAAATTCGGTTTTGGTCTATGAAGAAGATACCAAGAAAAGCGACGGCCCCGGAAAACTGACTTTCGGTAATTTTAATATGAATATCAAAAATCTGAATTCCAATAAAACTTCAGGGAAACCAACGCAGATTCCGATTTCTATCGATTGTCGTTTTATGAATGTTTCGCCGATGAAAGTACGGTGGAACATCAATCCCGCGAATATGAATGATGCTTTTACCATCGAAGGAATCATCAGCGATTTGCCGGCTTCGAGCATCAACGCATTTGTTGAACCTTATCTGAAAATCCGAACCACCGGTTTTATTAAAGATTTGCTTTTCAAGTTTCACGGCGATAAAAACAAACTCGACGGAAGCCTGAATATGAAGCACCAAAATCTGAAAGTTTCAATTCTAAAAGAAACCGGTGAAAAGAACAAGCTTTTGTCCACCATCGTAAATCTTGTTGTGAGAAGCAATTCCGGGAAATATCCTGAAAGTGTAATTGTTGATGACGTGGAGCGCGATCCTACAAAATCATTCTTTAATCTTTTTTGGAAAGGTATTGAGGAAGGTCTGAAGAAAACACTCATTGGAGATAAAGTAGAACAGCAAGAAGTTGACGCAAAGAAAACTGTTGAAACAACCAAAAAGACGGTTTCTGACATCAAATCTGATTTTCAGAATACCAAAGATATTCTTCCGGTAAAAAAACAGGAAAACACCGAAGAGAAAAAGGAAAAGAAAGGTTTAAGACTGAAAGACCTGTTCCGTAAAAAAGAAAAATCCGAAGATTAATCTTCGGATTTGCTGTTCGTTAAAGAGAATCTATATCGAATTCCTCACGTTCTTCAATGGGAATTTTCCTTAGAAAATCATCAAATTTATCTCCCGGATAATTGCTTTCTGCTCCGTAGGAATCGATAATCATTCCTAAATTCCCGTTATGATCTTCAGCAACATACAAAACCGAATTGTCAGCCGGATTACTGTCGCCCTCAAAACGGTACGATTTCAAAATTTTAAGATCCTGCGGATTATATACTTTATCTGAATCAGTAATTTTCATATCTCCTGATTCATTCATACAAAACTCTTTGGTAATGCCTCTCCCTGCAAGTTTTTGCATTACTTCGCTCATCGTTTTCATTGGTGTTCTAATGTCCATAATAATCTATTTTAGAAATATGATGCAAATTGTGTGCAAACACACTTCTGACTATCAATTAATTATCTAAAATAATCTTTAACAAATTTTAACGCATCTGTTAAAATTACGTCATAATAATACTTTTGGAAGTTTCGTTATCATATTAGTAAAATTTTAAATCATTTTGGAATTTTTTTTGAATTCCCATTCTGAACCAATTTATTAAAATTATGAAAAAATTACTTTTATTATCAGCAATGGCGGGGATGTTTGCTATGACATCCTGCACCGACGATACCGCTTCGAACGGTACAGCAACTATGGCAGTAAGACTTACTGATGCACCTGCAAATTATGATGCAGTAAACATTGACGTTCAGAAAATTGAATTCTTTACAAACAGTGGAATGCAAGCTGCAACTGTTGTAAATCCGGGAATTTATAACCTTCTTAATTTCAGAAACGGAACTGATGTTCTTTTAGCTCAGGTTCAGCTTCCTGAAGGTAGCTTATCGCAAATGAGACTGGTTTTGGGTGAAAACAATACCGTTGTAATCGACGGCGTTGAACATAAACTTTCAACACCATCAGCAATGCAAAGCGGACTGAAATTCAACTGGCACGAAACACTTGAAGCTGGAGGAGCCTACGAAGTTTGGATTGATTTCGACGCTGCCCGTTCTATAGTAAAACAGGGTAACGGAACTTATGCGCTGAAACCTGTTATCAGAACGTTCAGTAAACTTACTGACGGACAGATAAAAGGTTATCTGAAACCAGCTGAAGCAAACGGTTCTGTACACGTATTAAAAGCAACTGACACTGTTGCAACTGCAATTCCGAACCTTGACGGTTTCTATATGTTTAAAGGTCTTGCAGAAGGTTCATACACTGTATCTTTTGATGCAGATGATAAAACCGGTTATAAAGATCAGGACACTACTTCTATTGGAGTAACGTTTGGAAAAATCACTGATTTGGGGACAACAACCCTTATTAAATAATTTTACAGTTTATTATTAAAAAATGCCGCAGGAACTTTGTTCCTGCGGCATTTGATATATAGATATTTATCTTCTTATTTCAAACTTCTGATACCCATTTCATAAAGTGTGAAACTCATTTTATCAGCATTTTCACTGATCATCTGGTCTGTTGAACGTCCTGCGCCGTGACCGCCTTTGGTTTCAATTCTTAGAAGCGTAGGATTGCTGCAGCTTTGTTTTGCCTGAAGTTCAGCCCCAAATTTGAATGAATGTGCCGGCACTACTCTGTCGTCGTGATCTCCGGTTGTAACCATTGTTGAAGGATAGCAAACTCCTGCCTTCACATTATGAAGCGGTGAGTAAGATTTCAAATATTCAAACATTTCTTTGCTGTCTTCTGCTGTTCCGTAGTCGTAAGCCCAGCCTGCACCCGCGGTAAATTTGTTATATCTCAACATATCTAAAACGCCAACTGCCGGAAGTGCTACTTTTGCCAAATCAGGTCTCATCGTCATCGTTGCTCCAACTAAAAGTCCACCGTTTGAACCTCCTGAAATTGCCATATATCCCGGAGATGTGTAGCCGTTTTTCTGAAGATATTCACCGGCAGCAATAAAGTCGTTGAAAACGTTTTTCTTCTGCATTTTTGTTCCTGCGTCGTGCCATTTCTTACCGTATTCTCCACCACCTCGAATGTTTGGAACTGCATAAATACCGCCATTATCCATCCATACTGCATTTACCACAGAGAATCCCGGAGTAAGACTAATGTTGAAACCACCATAAGAATAAAGGATTGTTGGGTTTTTACCGTCCTTCTTCAATCCCTTTTTGTAAGAAATCATCATAGGAACTTTAGTCCCGTCTTTTGACGTATAAAATACTTGCTCCGAAACGTAATTATCCGGATTGAATTTTACATTCGGTCTGTAATAAACTTCAGATTTTCCGGTATTAGGATCAAACTTATAAGTTGTTCCAGGCATTACGTAATTGCTGAAAGAATAGTAAAGTTCCTTAGCATCAGCTTTTCCACCGAAACCACCAGCTGAACCAACACCTGGAAGTTCGATTTCACGAACCAGTTTACCATCGTAATCCAGTTGTTTTACATAAGAAACTGCGTCTTTCATATATCTCGCGAAAAGATATCCGCTTCCTGTAGAAACACCAAGAACATTTTCTGTTTCAGGAATTACATCTGTCCAAACCGTAGGATTGTTGATGTTTGTCTTAACCAGTTTCTTATTCGGTGCATTTTTATTTGTAATTAAATAAATGATATCACCTTTAGAATCTACGAAATCTGTATCATAATCGTATCCGGTCTGAATAGGAACAAATCCTTTATCATTCTTCAAATCCTGGATATAAAGTTCGTTTCCACTTGTTGCCTCAGCTGCGCTTAAAACAAGATATCTTTCATCTTCCGAAGTTCCTGCGTTCATATATCTTCTCTTGAAGTTGTCGCCGCCAATTACCAAACGGTCATCTTTTTGCTTCGTTCCCAATTTGTGGAAATAAACCTTGTGAGTGTCTGTTTTTGCAGAAAGTGCGCTACCATCCGGCTTATCATAACTTGAGTAGAAAAATCCTTCATCTCCCAACCACGATGCTCCACTGAACTTCACATCCTGAATCGTTTCATCAATCACCTGTTTTGTAACGGCATCAATGATGATGATTTTATTCCAGTCGCTGCCTCCTTCAGAAATGGAATACGCTGCAAGGTTTCCTTTTTTGTTAAATGAAAGTCCGGCAAGAGACGTTGTTCCGTCTGCTGAAAACTTATTTGGATCGAGGAAAACTTCAGTTTTTCCGTCTTTATCTGTTCTGTAAATTACAGATTGTGCCTGAAGACCGTCATTTTTTGAGAAATAAGTGTAATCTCCTTCTTTCCATGGCGCGCTCACTCTTTCGTAATTCCAGATTTCTTTCAGTTGCTGACGAATCTCTTCACGAAAAGGAATTTTTGCAAGATAATCGTTGGTGTAAGCCACCTGTCTCTGAACCCAGTCTTTGGTATCGGCTGCCATATCATCTTCAAGCCAACGGTAAGGATCGGATACGTTTTGTCCAAAATAAGTGTCGGTATGTTCTACCTTTTTGGTTTCCGGATAGGTGTTCCCTGTTTTGTTTTCTGCCATGTTTAGTGCTGTACAGGAAGCGAGAAAAAGTGCTCCCGTGGTAAGTAAAAATGCTTTTAACTTCATTCTTATTTATATTTTCATCAAATTTAGTTAAATTTTTAACAAATTTTAATTTTTTGCGCCTAATAAAGGGAACATTATTTGATGAGAAAAAGTTTAACAAAAGATATTATATGAAAAAGGAAACAGGAGTATTAATTGCGGGAGCGGTAAGCTTTCTTGCTGTGGTCGGATTTTTAGCTTTAAGAAAATTTCTGAATGGTAATGATTCTGACTGCTATTATTCGGACTATCACAAGATTTTGCCGAAAAAGGTAAAAGATGAGGAGCATCACGGTGTAGAATACCTTTCTATGCTTTAAGAAATGAAAATATTATAAGAAAACTGCCCTGAAAATTCAGCGCAGTTTTTGTTTGATAAAATGATTTTACAATCCGTAAACGATTCCAATATTTGGAACAAATCCGCCGCCAAATACTGATTTATCTCTGTCGTAAAGTACATTATACATCCCACCAATCTGCATATAAGTACGGTTTCCAAGTCTTTGCATATATCCGCCGCCAAGATAAAGTGCTGCCTCATCTCCGGAATAACTCAAATCGTTATACTTATCCCTTTGCTTATAGAAATAATGCTGATACATTCCGCTCAGATAGAAACTTCTTCCAAAATAATAATTGGCGAATGGCCCGATTCCGAACATCGTATTGGAGTAGTATTTTGAATTCTGCCAGTTAAAATTTCCTGCGATTCCGGTTTCAAAATTATCAGTAACCTTATATCCCACTCTTGGAGAAATATAGAGCGAAGTTCCACCGCCACCTCCAAAAGCACCTCCAAATCCGGCATAGCCACCAACGGTCCATTTAGAATCTTCACCACCAATTTTGGATGATGGAAATCTCGTTCCGATTTGTGCACTTAGTGAAACTGCTGCCAAAAGCAGCGAAAAAAAGAATAGTTTTTTCATCGTTATTTTTGGTATTATGGTTTGTCAATCAGCGAAATCCATACCATTTCGATTTATGAAACAAGATACCAGTAAAAACAACCAAGTTTTTGATGATTTTTTCTGAAATTATTTATCCGTAAATTTGCAGCGCAAAACTTTCCCTTAACGAAAGCGTAGCTTAGTTATGAAAATAGTAGTAGGATTATCCGGAGGTGTAGATTCCTCCGTAGCTGCTTATCTGTTGCAGAAACAGGGGCACGAGGTTGTTGGACTTTTTATGCGCAACTGGAACGATGCTTCCGTAACGCTTGAAGACGAATGTCCGTGGATTGAAGACAGCAACGATGCTTTGATGGTGGCTCAGAAACTTGGAATTCCTTTCCAGGTAATTGATATGAGCGAACTTTACAAGGAACGTATCGTGGATTATATGTTCGCAGAATACGAAAAAGGACGCACGCCAAACCCCGATGTTCTCTGTAACCGCGAAGTGAAATTCGATGTTTTTCTCGATACCGCTCTTTCTCTTGGAGCCGATAAAGTGGCAACCGGACATTACGCACGTTTAGAATCTTTTAAAGATGAAAGCGGTAAAGAAATCTATCAACTTCTTGCCGGAAAAGACAATAATAAAGATCAGAGTTATTTCTTGTGCCAGCTGAATCAGGAGCAACTTTCAAAAGCATTATTCCCAATTGGTGAACTGACGAAACCTGAGGTTCGTGCAATCGCAAAAGAACTGGATTTGGTAACGGCTGATAAAAAAGATTCGCAAGGATTATGCTTTATCGGAAAAGTAAGTTTGCCGGAATTTCTGAAACAGCAGCTTCAGCCAAAAGAAGGCGAAATTGTCGAAATTTTCAATGATTTTGCTGAATTTAATAAAGAAATGCCTCAATTTTCGTCAAAATTGGAGGAATTGGAATTTCTTTCTTCCAAGATAAAATACCAAAAAACAGACGGAAAAGTCATTGGAAAACATCAGGGTGCGCAATACTACACCATTGGTCAGAGTAAAGGTTTAGGTATCGGCGGACACAAAGAAAGTTGCTTCATTATCTCCCGCGATATGGAACATAATATTCTGTATGTAGGTGAAGGAAAAAATTTCCCTGGACTTTACAAAAGAGCTCTGAAAATTGAAAATTCGGATGTGCATTGGATTCGTGAAGATTTACGATTGAAAAACGGTGAATCGATGGAAGTAATGGCGAGAATTCGTTACCGACAACCTTTGGAAAAAGCAATACTTTATCAGTTTGAAGAAGGCTTCTTCATCGAGTTTGAAAATCCTCAAAGTGCGATTGCAGAGGGGCAGTTTGCAGCCTGGTATCTTGGTGAGGAGCTTTTGGGAAGCGGAGTGATTTCTTAAAGCTGGAAGATCGAAGCACGAAGTTTCTGAATTGTTTTTGCCACGAATTCACGAATAATTTTAAAGTTATTTGTGAATTCGTGGCAATTTAATTCGAAAGCCAGTCTTTAAAATCCTTCACCCGTTCCCGGCTTACTGTAATTTCTTCACCTTGCTGAAACATCATTTCAACCTTATAAACCGGCGATGTGTGAATATTCTTAATAAAATCAAGATTAATAATAAACTGACGGTTTACCCTAAAAAATTTGCTTTCATCAAGCGTTTCCTGAAGCTCATCTAAAGTGAAATCTGTCGGAAATGCACGCTCCGAAGTTTGGGCATAAACAATCTTGTTTTCGCTATAGAAATAACTGATATCTTTCGTTTGTATAATCTTCAGATTATATCCGGTTTTTACTAAAACCCGAGAAAGCGAAGCTTTTTCTTTCTTAATTAATTCCTTAAAATTCAAATCGTTATAATGCTGCTCTTGCGGCACGAAACTTTTGTATTTTTCAATGGCTTTTATAAGATCTTCTTCCAGAACCGGTTTCAAAAGATAATCGATGGAATTCAGTTTGAAAGCCCTCAAAGTATAACTATCGAAAGCCGTTGTATAAATGATAAAACTTTTAGTTGGTATCTTTTCAAAAATGTCGAACGACAATCCATCGCCTAAAACAATATCGCAGAAAATAAGGTCGGGATGCCGGTTTTCAGAAAACCATGCTATGCCTTCTTCTACGGAATTTAAATTTGCAATAACTTCCAATCCGGGAATGGAATTGAGAGTGCGCTCCAATTTTCGGGCGGCGGGTTTTTCGTCTTCGATGATGATGGTTCGGATTGGTTTCATTGGTTTCATAATTTTTGAGCGTTGTTAGGGCTTTGAGCCCTAACAACGCTTTCACTATAAATTATTTCTGTTTTTCTCTTTTTCCATCAGTTCCAAAATTTTCCTTTCCTCCCAGTTTTTTCCCAGAATGAAATTTGGTAAAAATACAGACAAACCGTGTATTGCCAAGCCGATTCCCCAAAGTCCGATTCCCCAATCATTAAATTCAATATTGCCGTATTTTTGGAATTTTAAAATCAGAATCATCACATTCACCAATACATAAACCAATGCATGGATGTAAAAACCTTTAATTTGTTTTACACGTTTTTTGGCTTGTAAGTATTTAATGTTGTCTTCCATTTTTTCTATATTTTTCCATTAACTTTTTAGTTTTCCTTTCTTCCCAATTGTGAAGTGCCGGAACGAACAAATACAGTCCATAAATGATTAGGAACAGTCCCTGTAATCCCAACATAATCAGAATATAATCTTTTGAGAAATTAAAAACATTACCATCATAATTCTTGTACAGCAGAATTGCTGCTACAAACAGATAACCGCCTACAAAATAATAATAGTTCGTAATTTCTTTTACCCGCTTCTTTGCCTTTTTGTAGGCAATATCACTATAATTTTCTTGTTTTTCCATGATCTGTATACTTCTTCAATAGTTCGTTTGTTTTTCTTTCTTCCCAACCCTGGAACATAAAAACGCTTATTGCGTGAATTGCCAATCCAAATCCCCAAAGAATTGCGGTTATATAAGTTTCAAGATTGGTAAGTTCATATTTCTGACTGCGAAAAAAGATGAGAAATATGTTTACAAGAAAGTATATCAAAGCATGAATATAAAATCCTTTAATTTGTTTCAAACGTTTTTTTGCTTTTAAATAAGCCAATTCTTCATATACTTTTGTGGTTTTTACTTCCATTTTGGTGAATTATTTTCCTGTTCCATTAATTTACGAATCTGTCTTTCTTCCCAGTCTTTTCCTATTCCAAAAACCTGTATTCCGTGTGCAATTACACCAATTCCCCAACCAAACATTGGCCAAAATGCCCACCAATAATTAGGAGAGGTTTTCCAGTTGATAAAAAATAAAAACGGGATAAAAATACAGTAGGATATAAGATTTCCGTAGAAGCTCTTCAGCTCTTCTACTCTTTTTGCGGCTTTTTCGTAAGCCATCATTTCGGATGTATTTTGTGTATTCATAGAAATAATTTTTTCGGTTAATAATGGTATTTTTACTTTGAAATAATCTTCAGATTTTTCGATGAAAACGTTTCGCTTTGTGATAAGAGAATAACGCTGAACGATATTGGCAAGTCCGATGCCTTCACGTTCTTTGTTGGTTTCTCTTTCCTGCAGATTGTTTTCTATACAAAGAAATTTGTTCCCGTTATCAGGTGAAGTGAAAACATTGATGTTCAAAGGTTTAGATGAAGTGGCGAAATTGTGTTTAATGCAGTTTTCCAAAAGCAGCTGCAACGAAAGCGGAACTACAAATGCATTCTTTTCAGCTTCCGAAACGTTGAATGAAAAATTTACACTGTCCTCAAATCTTGTTTTAAGAAGTTCGGCATAGGTTTCTGCAAAATCCAATTCTTCTTCTACCGTTACCAATTCTTTGTCTTTCTGCTCCAGGACATAACGGTAAATCTTAGACATCGATCCTGTAAAACGCTGTGCCAGGTTTGGATTTTCATCGATCAGTGAACTTAAAACATTTAAAGAATTAAAAAGAAAATGCGGATCCAGTTGGTTTTTAAGACTTTCAAACTGCGCATTGGCAGATTTTGCAATAATCTTTTGTTCTACAACTTCTTTTCTTGTGGAAGATTTCCAGGCTTCCATAAAACTTTTCGCGTGAAGAACCGCAGAAATAAGAAGTGCAAAATTAAGGAAAAACCAATGCCTGAAATTCATTGTTCCATTAAAGAAATTCTCGGGATTCTCACCCTGAATCAGAATAAAATTGATGTAATTGCAAACCAAAATCAATAAAGTATTTACAATGATCACAGCAATAATTCCGAAGATTAGCCGAAGCCTGGTTTGCTCCGTCCACGAGAATTTAGAATTAAGAAAATTATTTACATATCCATTACCCAACCCAAGGACAAACGTGTACATAAACGAAATAAGCGCTGTATAAGCAAAGCCTTCAACACTCTTTTCTCCTCCAAAAAAAATAAAGAAAAAGAAGGTGCAAGACGTTGCAATTATTGCCAATGTTTTTATGCTTTTCGCCATGATTGGTTTTATTTACGATAAAAATAAAATAAATATTAATGGTTTTTCCTCATAATTTCGTTTATTTTCCGTTCCTCCCAGTCGCTACCAAGAATGCTTTCGGGGATAAACACAGATAAACCGTGTGCTAAAAGTCCAAATCCCCAGAAAATGGGTGTATAAAATCTGTTGATTCCGTCGAAAGCAATATTAGAAAAATAAACATTACTAATGATGATAAAAGCATTTACGAAAACATATATCAGCGCATGTTTATAAAACCCTTTTATCTTTTTCACACGTTTTACTGCTCTTTCGTACCGTTCGTTTTCATTGCTGTAAGTTTCCATAGTGTATTATTTTGATTTTGATGGTGTAAAGGTAAAACCGAAGTTTATCTGTACAAACTATTATTGACTGAACCGTATGTTTTACTGACTGAACCGTATTTCTGTGTTTTAACAATCATTAAAATCAGGCTGAAAGGAATAATTTTTGCTGCTAAACTCTTGTACCCGAATGGTTTTAATCTAAATTTTTCTGTTTATCATTTAATCCGTAAATTTCATTCTTGTGAATTCTCGGATAATAAATGGAGATTTTTATCTGAAAAAACCGTTTTATTTTCACATAAAATAACCTAAAAAATTACTATTATGAAATTGTATTTTCTATTTGCCGGCGCTGCATTACTCAGCATCACATCATGCTCTACTACAAAAACTTACACGATTCAATCAAAAAGCGGAACTGCAACTCAGGGAAATGTAAAATTTACACAAACCGGTAAAACCGTTGAAATGGACATGAACGTTTATGAACTTCCTGCAAACGGAACTCATGCAGCGCATATCCACGAATTTGGCGACTGTTCTGCTGCTGACGGAAGTTCAGCCGGAGGACACTGGAATCCAACCTCGCACCAGCACGGAAAATGGGGTGTTGGAGAACATCACGTAGGTGATTTAGGAAACCTTAAAGCCGACTCAAAAGGAGTTGCGAGACTGGTGATGAAAACCGATAAATGGTGTATCGGCTGTAGCGATCCCACCAAAAATATCGTTGGTAAATCTATCATTATCCACGCAAAAGAGGATGATTTCAAAACGCAGCCAACCGGAAATGCCGGCGGAAGAATCGGATGTGTTGAGATTAAATAAAACCTTGACGTCTTCTGGTAGACAAAGAATTAAAAGAGAAAATCCTGCAATTGCAGGATTTTTTTTAGTTAGCATCGAAGCTGTCGAAGGCATCAATGATATGGTTTATTTCGAGTTTTCCTTTTTTATCAGGCAATACTGAAATAATATCGAACCGAACGTGCTGATCTCTGTTCTCCTGATTCATAAACGCATCTGCAGCATTTACAATTAAACGGATTTTACGCTTGTTAACGGCTTCATGTGGTTCCATAAAGGCATCTGTTGCTCTTGCTTTCACTTCAACGATGATGATTTCTTCGTTGAATTCGGCAATGATATCAATCTCGGCTTTCTGAAAACGGAAATTTCTCGCAAGGATTTTATAACCTTCTCTCACCAGATAATCTGCTGCCAAATCTTCCGCAGTTTTTCCGAAATCAGTGTGGTCAGCCATGCTATGAGGTTTTTAATCAGAAAGTAACTTTAATGGTTTTTCCAACTTCCATCTTCACTTTTGCTCCGATGATGATTGGTCTGTTATCGAAAATATGACCGTTTGGAAATCCAAAAATCACAGGGAAATCATATTTCTTAATTCTTTCAGAAATCAGCTGATAGGCGAAACTGTCGAAGCTTTCTTCGTATTCCTTATTGTCGGCTTCTTTTCCCATATTAATCATTCCGCCAACAATCATCCCTTTTATTTTATCAAATACTCCTGCTAAATCTAAGCTCATCAACATACGGTCGAGCGAATAGAAGTTCTCCCCTATTTCCTCAATAAAAAGAATGCTGTCTTTAAAATCAAATGAATATCGGGTTCCCAGTAAAGCGTAGATTAGAGCAAGGTTTCCACCCACCAATTTACCTTCGGCTTTACCATTTTTATTCAGTTTTTGTTCTTCAACTAAAATTTTCGGTGATTTACCTTTCAGAATGTCGAAAATCATTTCATATCCTTCTTCTGCAACACCATAACTTTATGTTTTATTCTTCTGTCCGTTGATGTTTGGAAACCCTTTTTTAAGCAAAAAACTGTGAATAACTGTATTATCGGAATATCCAATATACCATTTCGGATTTTTTCTGAATTTATTAAGTTTTAAATGTTTCAGTAAATGCTGACATCCATAACCTCCTCGTGAAGCCCAAATTGCCGAAATTTCATCATCGTTTAAAGCCCAGTTTAAATCTGAAATCCTCTCTTTTTCTGTTCCCGAATATGGATAACCATTTTCGAATTTTCCATAAACGTGTTTTCCTAAAACTGGTTCATATCCTTTGCTTTTTATAAGCTCCAAGGTCTTATCGAGCTGCGGTTCTTCCACGTAACCTGCCGGAGAAATTATGGCGATTTTAGCACCTTTTTTTATAGGTTTTGGATAAATGATTTCTTTCATTATTATTTCAATTTGGGTAGTTCCATTTCTGCTTTTTCTAGTTCTTTTTCGAAGCGGTTGTATTTAGAATAACTTTGCATAAAAATACCGATACTGAACAGAACCAAAATTACTCCAACTCCTTTTCTGATAAGGTTTGCAACGTTTTCAGTAAGTTTATAATGGAAAGTTTTAGCCAGATAAATTTTTAATAAATCTATGGCAAAATAAGTGAGAATTACAATACCTAAATATAAGGCGAAATCCTGCGTTTCAGGGTAGTTTTTACGCACAGAAATCACGGTTACCAGCCAAAATAATAATACCCCTATATTGAGCATATTTAACAGGAATCCGTTTAGAAAAGTTTTCCAATAGTTCTGGCTGATGAGTTTCTTTTCGCCATCGAGGTGCATTTTTGTTTTAGAAACAAACATAAAAATACCGTAAACAAAGATAATGAGGGCGGTAATGCGATAAAAACCAGGATGCTTGTCTATAAGGTGCACGATATCTGAACTGGCAAAATACGCGGCAATAATGCAGATAATATCGGCTGCAATTACGCCCATATCCAATGATAATGCATGTCGCGGACCTCGGGAAAAACTGGTTTCAATCAGTAGAAAAAAGATTGGCCCAATGAAGACCAAACTCAACATAAAACCAAGACCAATCGCAGAAAATATAAGTTCGAACATCCGATACTTTTTCAGTTATCCGGAACAAATATACATTTTACAGATTAATCGACGATTTTGAAATCGAGCTGTTTCTGTACCAAATTGGCTTTCATAACCTTAATTTTTACCTTATCGCCCAACTGAAACTGTCTTCCGTGGCGAGTGCCGAAAACGGCGTGGTTCTTGGCATCATACATATAAGAATCATCGGTTAAGTCGCGAAGTTTAATGAGTCCTTCTGCCCCATTTTCAGGGATTTCAACCCAGAAGCCAAATTCTGCAACCCCGGAAATTACCCCTTCGAAAACCTCACCAAGATGTTTCTCCATAAACTTCACCTGCATGAATTTTATACTGTCTCTTTCCGCATCTGCAGCCAAACGTTCCATTGCCGAACTGTGTTTTGCCTGCTCTTCAACATCCATTTTATTCGGAGATTTCCCGCCATCCAAATAATGCTGTAACAGTCTGTGCGCAATAATATCGGGATACCTTCTGATTGGAGATGTAAAATGCGAATAATACTCAAAACCAAGTCCGTAATGTCCGATTGGTTCGGTGGAATAAATTGCTTTACTCATCGAGCGCATCGCCAAGGTTTCAATCATATTTTCTTCCGGTTTTCCCTGAACACCTTTCAGTAAAGCATTCATACTTTCGGTAGTTCTTTTGGAATTTGATAAATTCATTTTATAGCCGAATGATGCTACAAATTCTTTCAGCGCCTCAAGTTTTGCAGGATCCGGATCTTCGTGAATACGGTAAATAAAGGTATTATTGGTTCTCTCCCCTTTTCTGCTCAGTGAAATATATTCGGAAACTTTTCTGTTTGCCAAAAGCATGAA
Organism: uncultured Chryseobacterium sp.; assembly: GCA_964588705.1. GTDB lineage: Bacteria > Bacteroidota > Bacteroidia > Flavobacteriales > Weeksellaceae > CAZPQV01. The sequence continues at coordinate 3,727 of CAZPQV010000005.1, read as the reverse complement.
TTCTTCAATCAGATGATTGGAATCTTTACTCATTTTGAAGTAAACACCAATTGGTTCGTTGTTTTCATCGAGGTTGAAACGAACTTCGCTTCTGTCGAAAGTAATGGCTCCGTTCTTTATTCTGCGTTCACGCATCAGTTTGGCAAGTCGATCCAAAACGAGGATTTCCTCAGCCAAATCGCCTTCTTTGGTTTCAATTCTTTCCTGCGCTTCTTCGTAGGTAAATCTTCTGTCAGAATGTGTTACGGTTCTTCCAAACCATTGTTTCAGCACTTCTGCATTATCGTTCATTTCGAAAACTGCAGAAAATGTGTATTTATCCTCATTAGGACGAAGCGAACAAACACCATTACTCAACACTTCAGGCAACATCGGTACCACTCTATCCACCAAATAAACGGATGTAGCACGATTGTATGCCTCATCGTCGATTAAAGTTCCTGGAGTTACATAGTGCGACACATCAGCGATATGAACCCCAATTTCCCAGTTTCCGTTTTGTAATTTCTTAATGGAAAGAGCATCATCAAAGTCTTTTGCATCTTTTGGGTCGATGGTAAAAGTAAGTGTATCGCGCATATCCCAGCGTTTTGCAACTTCGTGATCACGAATTTCCGTATCAATCTGATTTGCTTCTCTTTCAACTTCCTCCGGAAAACTATATGGTAACCCATATTCCGCAAGGATGGAATGAATTTCGGTTTCGTGCTCTCCGGGAGCTCCAAGAACCTGGATAATTTCACCTTCAGGGTTTTTATCTCCTTTTTTCCAACCGAGCATTCTCACCACAACTTTGTCGCCGTGTTTTGCGCCGTTGAATTTATCTTTTTTAACAAAAATGTCTGAGTGAATCGCCTTCTTATCAGCCACTACAAAACCAAATTCTTTATGAGCGATGTAATCGAAAGTACCTACGAAATCAGTTTTATTACGCTCAATCACCTGAAGAACCGAACCTTCAAGCTTTTTTCCTTTATAATAATAAGTAACTATAAGAACGGTATCGCCCTGCAGAGCATCTTTCACGTTCTTAGAGTGCACGAAAACATCATCTTCCAGACCTTCAACTTTTACATAAGCATTTCCGGCCTGATTAAAATCGATAACACCGGTTAAAGTTCCGGCGATCTTCAGGTTGACGATGTATTTTCCCTTTTCAACTTCTTTTATTCTTTCGTCGGCCAGAAGTTTGTGCAGTGCCTGTATTACCTGTTCGCGCTGTCTTGGATTTTTGTAGTCAATTCCATCTGAAATCTGCTTATAATTATAGATTTTAGTGGATTTTTCATTCATAAAAGCAAGAATTTTTCTTCCGATTTCCTGCAGTTTATGATTGTTTTTATGACTGATGAATTTGGATTTTTTAGACATATAATATTTTGTGTGTTTGGATTTAGCAAGATATCTTGTTTACCCTGTTTTCGTGTCTACCTCCCTCAAAATCGGTGTTGAGGAACTTTTCCACGATTTCCAGAGCAAGTTCTTTAGCGATGAATCTTGCCGGTATTGCAATCATATTGCAATTATTGTGCTGTCTTGAAAGTTCTGCCAGTTCCGGCATCCAACAAAGTGCGCAACGAACCTTCTGGTGCTTATTTGCGGTTAACTGAACGCCCTGTCCACTGCCACAGATCAGAATTCCCATTTCATTTTCACCGTTTTCCACGGAAGTTGCAGCCGGATGTACAAAATCCGGGTAATCTACACTGTCGGCAGAATGAGTTCCGTAATCGGTAATCTCATACTTACCTTCCAATTGTTTTTTTAAGTATTCTTTGTATTCGAAACCGGCGTGGTCAGCGGCGATGGCTAATTTTTTCATTATAATTTTTTATTAGATATCTACAAATTTACCATTTCTAAGTTTAAACTTTGTTTTATCCACATGAAGATTTTGCTTCATTGTAAATCTCTACTTATTTAAAATACTTATTATTAGCCAGATAAATTTATTATTAAATATTCAATCCTTTGACACTGTATTACTTAACATTTTGTTAAGATTTATGTTAATACTTCTTAAAACTAATGTGGATAAATCATTAAAAGTTTCATTTTTTTAATTCATATTAATTTCATATTGAGATTTATTGAAGATAAAATAATGAGCAACTTGTTTTTAATTACCATGTGAATATGATGAAGTTTTAAGCAAAACTTTTCTTCATAAAACCTCCTGTTTGTAAGTTATGCACATGTGTTGATAAGCATCCAAATCTTCATATAATCAATCAATTATAATGTTGATTTAATATGAACTAAAAAGAAATTAAATGTTATCAAAAAATAAAAAAAAGTTTTCCCCATAATTCACAACACATAACAACAACATACAACAATCTTTCTTTTAAAAATTACAAAATAGATAAATAATGTTGATGATAAATGTTGTGTGATTTTTTGATAACTCAGGTTTTTTTTCCGGCTTTTAAATCTTAAATTTGTAAGACATAATTCCAAAGAAAATTCTTTATGAAAACTATCAATAATTTTAATTTCAAAGATAAGAAAGCGCTTGTAAGGGTAGACTTCAACGTGCCGCAGAGTGCTGATCTAAAAGTGACAGACAATACACGGATTGTTGCTGCAAAACCAACGATTGAAAAGATTCTGAGCGATGGCGGTTCGGTAATCCTGATGACACACTTGGGAAGACCGAAAGGGAAGGTGAGTGAAGAGTTTTCTTTGAAAAACATTGTTCCTGAAATAGAAAACGTACTTGGAAAAGAAGTAAAATTCTGTCCAGACTGTATGGGAGAAGATGCTACGAATATGACGGGTAATCTGCAACCGGGAGAAGTCCTTTTACTTGAAAATCTAAGATTTTATAATGAAGAAGAGAAAGGCGATAAGGATTTTGCAGAAAAACTTTCAAAATATGCAGATGCTTATGTAAACGATGCTTTTGGAACTGCTCACAGAGAGCATGCTTCGACTGCGGTAATAGCTCAATATTTTCCTTCAACTAAATTTTTCGGTTTATTGATGGCAAAAGAACTTGAGGCGATTGATAAAGTGCTGAGAAGTGGTGAAAAACCTATTACTGCTGTGATTGGTGGTTCGAAGGTTTCCTCCAAAATTACCATTATTGAAAATATGCTTCCCGCAGTTGATAATCTGATAATTGGGGGAGGAATGGCATTTACATTTATAAAAGCTCTAGGCGGAACTATCGGAAACTCCTTGGTAGAAGAGGATAAGATGACACTTGCATTGGAGATTTTATCTAAAGCAAAAGCACAGAATGTGGAGGTTTGTCTTCCTGTTGATGTGGTTGCCGCTGATGAATTTAATAATGATGCCGAACAAAAGGTTGTAGATATTTATGATATTCCTGAAGGATGGATGGGACTGGATGCGGGACCAAAATCTAGAGTTTTGATGCATGATATTATTATGAACTCCAGAACGATTCTTTGGAATGGACCTGTAGGAGTTTTTGAAATGCCGAACTTTGCGGGTGGAACCGTTTCTTTAGGAAACAGTATTGCTGAAGCAACCAGCCTTGGAGCGTTTTCACTTGTGGGTGGAGGAGACAGTGTAGCATTCGTAAAACAAAATGGTTACGACGATAAAGTTTCGTATGTTTCCACAGGAGGAGGAGCAATGCTTGAAAGTTTAGAAGGTTTGGAACTTCCCGGAGTTGCTGCAATAAATAAATAAGAAACTAAAATTTTAGTTATATTAAAAATGTCAGAAGATTTCTTCTGACATTTTTTTGATTGGT
>CAZPQV010000004.1:73427-74864 GCA_964588705.1 uncultured Chryseobacterium sp. | reverse complement strand
CAGCGCATGCTGATGTGATTTTAAACACATTTAGAGGGCTTTCAACATCCAACTTCTTAGAATTTTTACCATTAAGAAATTAAGAGAATTAAGGATTTTTATAATTAATTAAAGAAAATCTTCACAATAAAAGGAGTGCAAAATAAATTTGCACTCCTTTTTCAATTATTCTTAATGAACCTTAATTCCTTAATGCTTTATTTTCTAATATCTTATTTCAGAACTGCTTAATCCATTTAGCCGAAGTCTGTATTTCCAGTTAACGTAAGCAAAAACCTGATACAATTTATACTCGAATTTCATACCGTAATTTTCGTTGGGGTCATATTCAATCGCCGATTCGATGATGTTTCTGTATCTTCCGGAATAATAATAGGAATTCCATTCGCTTACAAGAAATGTATTTCTGTTCTTCAGATAACTTTCTGAGTAATAATTCATTGGTTTAGCAATCGCATTTAAGAAATAATCGTATTGCGAATCGAAAACTATGATGTCCCATTCTCCATCTTCATTTTTCTCAGGCTTCATCACGGTTTCATTTTTATCTCCGGCTTGTTGCTGCGGCGCACAACTGAATGCGAAGAGCAACACTAGAAAATATACTAACTTTTTCATTTTGAATAGTTTTAACCTTTAAATATAATCAAAACAACTGCCAAAAAAACCGCATTGCTGCGGTTTAATGTTTTATTTTCTTACAACTTCTCGCTGCACCACAGAAACTGCAGGGAAGTGATCGCTGTAACCACCGGTATAATTATCAAAATTCCAGGAACGGAAAGGATAGCCTTTAAACTGTCCTTCTCTGTTAATCATATAAGCCGGAGCGTAAATTTCCGCTTTGAAAATGGAGTATTCAGGGGTTATTTTTTCTTTTGAAACCAAGTTTCTCGAAACGATGATTTGGTCGAAAAGATTCGGAGCATCTCTATAAGCCAATGATGCTACGCCTGCTCTGTAAAGCTTCGTCATCAGGTTGAAATAAGGATATTCCGCAGAAAGCTCTTTTTCAGTTCCAACGGCAGCCAAATGTTTTTTAAGACTCGGGCTCACAGGATCGTCGTTAAAGTCACCCATTGCAAAAAGTTTCACGGTATTATCTGCTTTTTTAATGCGGTCCATTTCCTTCTTCAGAACAATCGCAGCAGCATTTCTTCTTGCCTGCGATCTTGCCTCACCGCCACTTCTGGAAGGCCAGTGGTTCATAAACACGGCAATCTTTTCACCGTCAAGCAATCCTTCTACAACCAAAATATCTCTGGTATAAGATCTTGTACCGTCATCATTGAAGTTAACCACCTCTTTTTTGTATGAATTGGTAGGTACAAATCTTTTTGGTTGATAAATCAACGCAACATCAATTCCTCTTGCATCATAAGAATTGTAGTGAATAATCTCGTAATTGTCTCTTGCTAAAACAGGCTGTTTAATAAG